>NZ_JACJEY010000003.1:60137-154687 GCF_014164295.1 Pseudoalteromonas sp. SG43-7 | reverse complement strand
TGGTGGGTCATGATGGACTTGAACCATCGACCAATGGATTAAAAGTCCACTGCTCTACCAACTGAGCTAATGACCCGCTCTGATGTGCCTAAGCACGCTGCGTAGATCCGCCGATTATAAACCACTCTACTATTCAACGAATAAAGAATGGTGGGTCATGATGGACTTGAACCATCGACCAATGGATTAAAAGTCCACTGCTCTACCAACTGAGCTAATGACCCGCTCTGCTGCTGCAACAAAATGCAACAAAACATTAATACGTAAATCCGCCGATAAAGACCATTCTATTATTAAATAATGAATGGTGGGTCATGATGGACTTGAACCATCGACCAATGGATTAAAAGTCCACTGCTCTACCAACTGAGCTAATGACCCGCTCTTTTTGTCGCAATTCGAGTGGTTGAACCATTCGTTTGCTGCGGGCGCTTATAATACTTATTTAAAAAATGAGTGCAACAGAAAATGTCTCTTTTTTTAAGTTTTTATGTCTAGTTGACCAATTTTAGACCGCTTATGACAAAAAGCAGTCTAATCAAACTGATTCTACATTTTTGAAAGGCGATCAGTGGCCAATTTTGCAGCAGTTGTACTTGGGTATTGGTTAAGTAAATCATTAAAGGTTTTTGACGCTTGTTCGGCTAAACCTTGCTCTTGTAATAAAGTACCAAGCTTTAACATGGCATCTGGACGCTTATTTGAATTTGGAAATTCATTTACAACAACTTTAAAATGTTCCGATGCTTTTACTGGATCATTTTTAATTGTTAATAATTGTCCTAACCAATAATGAGCGTTAGACGCATACACAGAATTTGGATACGTTGTTAAAAACGTTTGAAACTCTGGAATTGCCTGATCATAGCGCTTGTCCTTCATGATTAATGCCACTGCACGCTCGTATGCCTCATTCTCAGACAGATCAGAACTAATAGCTTGCGATGCAACAGGCTCTGCGTGTTGCTCTGCACTAGGTTGCGAGTAAGCTTGGCTAACGCGATTTTCAATTTCTTGATACAGCTCACGTTGACGTTGCAGTACTTTTTCAAGCTTATAGGTCTGCTCTTCAGTGATCCCGCGAACCTGGCTCACTTCATCTTGCAGTCTATTTAACTGTTGCTGTAACTCAACTTGTAATAAATTTCTCGACTGCATCATACTTTCAAGGGCAGCAAGGCGTTTTTCTATACTCGATTGTGAACTCGCAGCTTCTGAAACAGGAGCGGGAGCAGCCCAAACATGGGTGCTCCCGCTCAATATCATGGCTGCCAAAATAATTTTCGGCTTCATAATGTCTCTAATTTAGTAAACTAGTACCGCGCGGCGGTTTTTAGCGAAAGCAGATTCAGTACGTGATTTAACCATCGGCTTTTCTTCACCGTAGCTCACTACTGACATTTGGCTTGCAGAAACACCTAAACTTTGTAGGTATTTTTCAACTGCTTGGCCACGGTGCTCACCCAGTGCAATATTGTACTCAGGAGTGCCACGCTCATCAGCATGACCTTCAATTAATACTTTAACAGATGGGTTTTTAACTAAAAACTCAGCATGTGCACGAAGTAATTCGCCATACTGACCTTGAATAGTCGCAGTATCAAAACCAAAGTAAATCACTTGTTCTTGACGCAATTCGTCATACTTCTGACGAAGTTCTTCTTGTGCTTGCTGCTCTGGCGTTAATGTCGCAACTTCGACAGTGTCATTATCAGTTGTTTGCTCAACAGTCGCTTGATTTGATTGATTAGCTGCACCTTCATCGATATCCGAAGATGAGCTACAAGCTGCTAGTGTCATAACTGGCACAGCAATTAGCAGGCCTTTAAGTATTTTATTAAGTTGCATTGAGTAGATTCCTATATTGAGTAAACCAGCAAAAATTACTGTAAATAAGGCGACCACGCGGGTGCCTTTACTTGTCCATTTAGCACAGGTAACCGTGCTTTAAAGCGACCGTCCATTGATACTAGCGCTAGTACCTGCTTATTATTATGTAGCGTGCTATAGATGATCATCGAACCATTTGGTGCTACGCTCGGTGACTCATCTAGGCGCGTTCGTGTTAACACTTGAAATGCGCCTGTAGCCAGCTCTTTCTTAGCAAGATGGTACTGCCCGTTGGTACGGTTAACCATCACTAATTCTTTGCCGTCAGGGGTAATAGAACCAGCTAGATTCATATCACCATCAAAGGTCATTCGTTGTGACCTACCTGTTTGTAAATTTAACTTATAAATCTGAGCATTACCACCCCTTTCAGAAGTAAACACTATATCTTGACCATTCGGATGCCAAGACGGTTCAGTATCTATACTACGGTGGTTAGTCAATCGGGTTTCTTTACGCGTTGCTAAGTCTAGCATATACACTTCTGTAGCGCCGTTTCTGTCTTTTGATAGCACCAATAGTAGTTTTTTACCATCGGGTGAGAATTGTGGCGCACCATTAATACCTTGGTGACTTGTTATGAGTTCACGCTTACCAGTGTATAAATCTTGGATATAAATTTGGCTTTGACGATTTTCAAAGGTTACATACGCTAGTTTAGTGCCATCTGGTGACCATGCTGGTGACATAAGCGGCTCTTGCGAGCGTAATAAAACCTGCTCATTGAAACCATCATAATCTGCAACTACTAACTGGTAAGGCTTTGGTTCATCATCACGTACAATCACATAAGCAATTTTAGTTAAAAATGCGCCGCGCTCACCGGTGAGTTTTTCATAAATAACATCACTGATGCGGTGTGCATAACGTCTAAAACCGGTATCACTGATCACACTTTCGCGTGCTTCTTGAATATGATCTTGGTTTTTAATGAGTTTTCCGTTACTCATCATTTGCGTTTCACCGCCAGTGATTTGGCCTCGGATAACATCAATAAGCTCATAGCGTACTAAGTAACGGCCATCAGTTTGTTGTTCGACTTCACCAACTAAAATCGCTTCAACACCTTTATTTACCCAAGCGCCATAGTCTACGTCTGCGTCTTTACTAGGTAACTGTGGCATGGCATTAACGTCAATGGGTTTAAATTTACCGCTACGCATTAAATCCGCAGCAATCACATCACTGAGCTTTTGTGGAATTGGCCCCACACCTTTATACTTAAATGGCACGATCGCAATAGGCCGCGCGCCATCAATGCCTTCGGTTATGACTATTTCAAGTGCCGCATTTGCAACACTGGTAAAGCCTAAAACGAAAATTAAACAAACTGTTTTCAACTTGTTGAACATACCATTCCTTTAAAATTGTGGCTTAATTGTTAAGTTAATATTTTTTAATTGCTCAAACACATCTTTATCTTTAGAAACTGGCAGTGTATCAGCCATACGAACAGCTCTAAGCGCCGCTTCACATACTAACTTATCACCACCTAAAGATGTAACTTGTGTGACCAGACCATTAAAACCTAAGCGAATATTCACACGGCATTGTTGATTTTTCATCTTTTCATCAATTAATAAATTTTGCTGAATACGCGCCATAATTAATGCTTTATATTTATCAACCTCAGTGCCTACCTGTTGCTGACGTATTTTATTACGTGCAGCTTGCTCTGTAGCCAGTTGCTCTTGCAGCATTTGCTCTTGTAACGCTTTTTGACGTGCCTCTTCAGCAGCTTCTGCACGTTTTTTAGCGGCTAACTCTTCGCGTTTACGGTCGTCTTCAGCTTTCTTTAAAGCCTCTTCTTCTTGTTTACGTTTTTCAGCAGCAGCTTTAGCAGCAAGTTCAGCTTGTTCTTTTTGCTTTTCAGCCTGCTGCGCTTTTTCACGTTCTTTTTGCTCTATTTCACGCGCTTTTTTAGCTTGAGCTTGGGCTTGTGCGGTTTCTTTCTCTTTCGCGCGACGCTCTTGCTCTAGCTTTTTGATCCGGCGGTCTTCAGATTCACGCTGTTTACGTGCATCAGATGCTCGACGCTCTAAATCACGAATGCGTTTATCTTCAGCACGTTTTTTATCATCTTCTTTGCGTTTCAACTCAGCAATTTTTTGTTCAACCATTTTCTGGTCAACAGTCACCGCTGAAACAGCATTTTCGGCATCAGGCATAGCCTTGTTCAAGGTAACTTCCATTACTGTAGGCGGTGAAGTATGAAAACTCGCGGTTCCAATCAAAACGCCAACTATAGCGAGGTGCAATAACACTGATTTTAATACTGAAGGACCCATATTAGCTTTTATTCCCTTCAAACGATTCAGTCATTAATCCAACTGAAGGTACACCGGCATTTTTTAAGAAATCCATCAATAATAATACTTCTTGATACGATACTTTACCTGAGCCTTTGATCATCACTGGGGTTTCTGGGTTTTTCATCAGTTGCAACTTGATAACAGCGGCAACATCTAATGCTTCCATCGGTTCTTCTGGATCTGTACCGATACTGACATAGTACTTACCTTGTGCATCAATTGAAGCAATGATCGGGGGCGTATCTTTAGTATCAACTAAATCTGATTCTTCCATTTTTGGCAAATCAACTTTAACGCCATGAGTGATCAAAGGCGCAGTGGCCATAAAAATAATCAGTAGCACCAGCATTACATCAATGTAAGGAACTACGTTTATCTCTGCAACAGGACGACGCTTCTTACGCTGATACATTCGCTTTTGCCTCTATTTGGGTAGCTGCTTGACGGTGTAAAATATTTGCAAACTCTTCCATAAAGTTAATGTAGTTAGATTCTAGCTTTTCAACTCTATTAGCAAAACGGTTGTATGCAATAACCGCTGGAATAGCAGCGAATAAACCCATAGCTGTTGCAATAAGCGCTTCAGCTATACCTGGGGCAACCATTTGTAAGGTTGCTTGCTTAACTTCGCCTAACGCGATAAAAGCATTCATAATGCCCCATACAGTACCAAACAAACCAATGTAAGGACTGATAGACCCCACTGTTGCTAAAAACGATAAACTTGATTCTAATTTTTCGATTTCGCGAGATAACGCAACTCGCATTGAACGATGCGTCCCTTCCATTACAATGCTAGCACTTTGAAAAGAGTTTTTCTTATGGCGAGCAAACTCTTTAAAGCCTGCTATAAATAATGCTTCAACACCAGTTGAGCTACCGCTACGCGATGAGATCTCATTGTAGAGTTTACTTAAATCAATGCCTGACCAAAATTTTTGCTCAAATCGCTTAGTATTGGATAATGCATCCGAAATTGCTTTTTTACGCTGAAAAATAATTGCCCATGACATCACTGACATAGCTAATAATGCCAGCATAACTAATTGCACAAGAAAACTTGCTTCTAGAATTAAATCTAAAAAATTAAGCCCTGAACCCACATTAAACTCCTAATAAGATTTCTTGTATAAATAACATTTCATTATACGCTAGGTATATGACCGAAAAAATGGCCAAAAGTTGCAACTAGTGTATCTATTCAGCTCAGTACTGACAACGCTATTGCTGTGAATTAGCAACAAAAAACGTTGAAGAGCAGGCTGACTCCAGTTTTATAGCCTTGTTCGGCAATCTTGACGCAACAATTTAAGATTGTACTGCCGAGGTAAATACATGCTGGGGTGCTTATTTATAAACAAAAACTGTGTAAAACACCCTCTTTATTCACTCTTAATGAATAAACAAGCATAATTGACTATAAGCATAGTCATTGCAACAGTTTAACTAATCTATAAAAAAATCATTCAAACAAATAAAACATCACAAATTCAATAGATTAATATACGACCGTGAATTTTATGAACAAAAATAAAGCGCTCATAAAAATCTTGCTATTAGTTTTTTTTATCTGAAAATTAAATTTTTCTAGTTTGAACAAAAACCAACTATTGCGTATTATTCTCCCATACCGAGCTAGCGCAGCAATGAATACTTCATTCAGCCCAGTTCTTTGCAATATGATTCTGATTTTTCGTATTGCTACGCTTAAAGTCTTCTTGATAAAACTTGATGAATTTAAGCAGTGTTACTTAGATTACTTCCTTCAACTTGTTGTTTGCCCGCATTTTATGCGGGCTTTTTTTTGCCTGCAAATCACGCACAGCACTACCTCGCTATGGCGCATACAATATCGTTTACAAACTTAACAGTATGTGAATTGCATTAGCCCAAATAACTAAATAATCTAAACTTTAAGTAATATGCTAATCACGCGATTAACTTAAACACAGCAAAATAGACATTTGAATAGTGGCTAAAAGAACAGTATAGAAGATGTATGAGGTGGGTTTGCAGCCATACGCACGCATACAGCTACAATAAATGTACTTTATTCTTGTTTGGGTAATAAGCCAAAGTGATGATAGGCGTTATCAGACACAATACGCCCTCTTGGCGTACGTTGGATAAATCCTTGCTGGATGAGGTAAGGCTCGATCACATCTTCAATGGTTTCTTTTTCTTCACCGATGGCGGCGGCTAAGTTGTCTAACCCTACCGGCCCCCCCATAAACTTTTCAATGATCGCGAGTAAATATTTACGGTCCATATAATCAAAGCCGCTTTTATCGACATCAATCATATTAAGTGCCAGCTCTGCCACTTCGGCATTTACAGTACCGTCTGATTTAACTTGCGTGTAATCTCGTACCCGGCGTAATAATCGATTGGCGATACGTGGCGTACCACGAGAGCGTTTAGCAATTTCAATGGCGCCTTCATCACACATGGCTAAATTTAAATAATGAGCAGAGCGCCCCACTATAGTCGATAAATCTGCCACCGAATAAAACTCTAAACGCTGCACAATACCAAAACGGTCTCTAAGTGGTGAGGTTAACGAGCCTGCGCGAGTGGTAGCACCAATTAAGGTAAAAGCGGGTAAATCGAGCTTAATGGAACGAGCTGCGGGCCCTTCACCAATCATTAAATCGAGTTGATAATCTTCCATTGCAGGATAGAGTATTTCTTCAACTTGCGGGCTTAGCCTATGTATTTCATCAATAAAAAGTACATCGCCTTCTTCTAAATTGGTCAGTAGTGCGGCTAAATCACCGGCTTTTTCAAGCACTGGACCCGAGGTTGTTTTAATACTGACATTCAGCTCATTGGCAACAATGTTTGCTAGTGTGGTTTTACCCAAACCCGGCGGACCAAATATTAATAAATGATCAAGCGCTTCACCCCGACTACGTGCAGCTTCTATAAATATTTCCATTTGCTGTTTAACATGGGGCTGACCAGTATAATCGGCTAATAGTTTTGGTCTAATCGCGCGATCGACTACATCTTCATTACTTTGTTCAGTCGCATCTATTAAACGATCCGCTTCAATCATGGTTTACTCACAACATTGATTTTAGAGATTCTTTGATCAGAACCTCTGTAGACATACCAGGCTTGGCCACTGATTTTACTGTTTTTTGTGCTTGCGCCAATTTATAACCTAATGACACTAACGCAGAGATTGCATCATCTGCCGCATTATTAGCAATAAGTGCGTCAGATGCGGGCTCTATAACTGCATTATCACTAAATGGCGTGAATAAGTCATTACCCCAATCTTTTAATCGGTCTTTCATTTCAAGTACCAGGCGCTCTGCGGTTTTTTTACCTACACCTGGCAGTTTCACTAAACTGGTGGCATCTTCGTTATTCACACAGCTAACAAATTGCTTAGCCGACATCCCTGAAAGTATTGCTAGTCCGAGCTTTGGCCCAACGCCATTGGCTTTTAATAGCTCTCTAAATAATGCTCGCTCAATTTTATTATTAAAGCCAAATAATAACTGGGCGTCTTCTCTTACTACAAAATGAGTATACACAATGGCATTTTCGCCAATGTTTGGTAAATCATAAAAACACGTCATCGGCATGTTAACTTCGTAACCAACACCGCTTACTTCAAGCAAAATTTCTGGCGGTTGTTTTTCTACTAAGATGCCATTTAAGCGACCTATCATGTTATTTCCTTAATCGTCCTCTAACGGTTTTACTGGCACTGCCCGCTAGTTTTATTAAATTTTGATCGGAATGAGCATGGCATATCGCAATGGCTAATGCATCGGCTGCATCCGCTTGCGGTGTGCCTGGCAATTTTAAAATATTTTTAACCATATGCTGCACTTGCGATTTATCGGCACCACCGTGCCCTACCACCGCTTGTTTAATTTGCCGCGCCGAGTATTCAAACACCGGTAACTCAGCCATTGCCGCACCAACAATTGCAGCCCCTCTGGCTTGGCCTAATTTAAGAGCTGAATCAGGATTATGCGCCATAAATACTTTTTCAATGGCAAAATGATCGGGAGAGAATTGTTCGATTAGTTGACTGATCCCTTGATAAATCATTTTTAATCGAATAGGAAACTCGTGATCGGCCAGTTTTATACAACCGCTGCCTAAATAAGTAAATTTAGCACCTTGATGGGCAATCACCCCATAACCGGTTAATCGTGAGCCAGGATCAATCCCTAAAATAATAGCCAATACTTGCCCAATCAGTGTAAATAGTTAAGTACGCTAATAATGCCAGAGCACTGTATAAATTACCAGTGCATTATTGGCATAAAAAAGCCCGTAAAAACGGGCTTGTTTAATTGCTAACCTTTTAGGCTAAAGAGCGTAGTAACCCTTGGGTATTTTTACGCATGGTTCTAGCTATCATAAAGTAGCCTAGTGATGCCACAAACACACCACCCACTAATGGTCCAATAAGCCAAATATGCGGGTGCAGCTTACCTGCTAAGTCAAACATCTCACGTTGCACTATTAATAAAGCCACATCACTGACCAACGCAGCGACAAAACCAGCAGCGCTGCCCAGCAATAAAAACTCATATAAAGTGGCATTTTTTATTAGCCGCCCTTTGGCGCCTAAGGTACGCAATATGACAATTTCCTGCATCCGTTCACCAAGGCTTGCTTGCACTTGCGAAATTAAAACTAAGCCACCACACATCACCACTATCGCCAGTACAAATCCAATTGCCAGCGATACTTGCGAAATAGTAGAACGTATTTGTTTGACAAAGCTGTCAACGTCGATGGCGTTGATTGTCGGGTAGGCACGTAGTAGCTCACTAAAGTCGCGTTTTTGATCGGCTTCGATACGCACCGATGAAATATACGTCGCAGGAAAATCACCCAGTACATCAGGACTTAATATAATAAAGAAATTAGGCTTTAAAGTAGCCCAATTAACTTTACGAACACTGGTGATTTTGGCATCAAATGACTGGGCGCCAATCAAAAATGTTAGCGTATCACCCAGTTTCACATCTAAACGCTCTAGCATAGATTCTTCGATCGATGCTTCAGCGGTGGCATTGTCGGCAAACCACTGCCCGTCTATGATCTCATTTTGCACAGGGACTTGCTCTAACCATGTAAGATTTAGTTCACGGCCAATACCTGCGCGTGCTTCTTCGTCTTTCTTCTCGTTGTCTTGCAATGAGACTTCGCGAGCAACTAATTCACCATTAACAGCGTTTACGCGACCACGAATAGTCGGATAGAACTCAGATACTTGAATATTTTTTTGCTCTAAAAAGCTTGTTACGTCTGGCAATTCAGTTTCGGTTATATTTACTAAAAAAGCATTCGGCGCGTCGCTTGGAAGTTGCGATTGCCAATCTGCGATCATATCGTTTTTCAGCACCACTAAAAATAACAATAGCTTTATTGCCAACGAAAAACTGATCAACTGTACCGCATTAGCATTGGCACGTTTTTGCAACGAAGCAATCGCTAATGACCAACTATTCCCCGGGCGCAATCCTAGTTTACGTCCGCTGCCAAAAATTAACCGAGATAATACAAACAGTATTGCAATCAAAATTAAAGTAGAGACAAACAAAATAGCGGTAATTTTAAGGTTATTACTAAACAACCACATTAATAAAAAGACTGTTAAGCCCGACATCGCTAAATGCACTTTACTTACTAGTAGCTTATCGCCTAAGTTACGGCGTAATACCCTAAGCGGTGGAATATCAAATAAATCTAATAACGGCTTGATTGAAAACATCACGGCACAGATAACGCCAGTACTAATCGCCACAAACCACGGTTTTATACCCGCTGCAGGAAGAGTATTGTTCATTGATTTAGCTAAATAACTAGTGGCTATCTCTTGTAAACCATAGCCAATGGCTAAGCCAAGTATGACCGACAAAGCACACACCAGTGATAAATGCAGTAAGTAAATTTTGCGAATTGTCGATCGGCTACCACCTAAGGTTTTCATCATCGCAACTGGGTCATATTGGCGTTCGCAATAACGCTTTGCAGACACGGCAATCGCCACCGCCGCTAAAATAATGCCCAATAACCCCGCTAATAATAAAAAGCTTTCAGCGCGGTTTAAGCTATTTGCAATCGGCGACTGTCTGTCTTTAACACCATACCATTGCTGGTTTTCTTTCATTTGTGGTTTTAGCCAGCTATAAAAGTCAGTAAGGTTACTCTCATCCCCTGCATACAACTGGCGGTAAAAAACACGGCTGCCCGGCTGGATCACTTCAGTTTTGTCTACATCTTGGTTATTTAACAACACACGACGACTACTTGAAAAAATATTAAATGGCGCATCTGGCTCTTCCACCAATACTTTTTCAATATTAAATTGCGCAGCGCCTAGCTCAACCGTATCACCTACTTTTACATTTAGTGCATAAAATACCGATTCACTAAACCACACATTACCAACAGTTGGCCCTTGCGTGGCCACTTCAACCTCTCCGGTTAAACTGCTTTTAACTTTTAGTTCGCCCTTAAGTGGATAATGCTCCGACACCACCTTTACTGAGCTTAATTGCATTTCGTCATTAGCAAACAACATAGTATCAAAGTAAGTGAGTTGTGCGGTTTGTAAGTTGTATTCGCTTGCTGTTGTTAAATATTCACCCGGTAATTCATGGTTGCTTGCCAGCACGCGATCAGCGGCAATAAAGGCACTGCTTTTTTGCGCTATGCTTTGCCCTATGCGATCAGTCACCATAGAAAGCGTTAAAACCGTCAATACCGCCAACGCTATGGCCGCACAAATCACCGTGAGTTCACCACGGCGAAATTCACGGCTAAATAATTTTAATGCTAATTTAACCCACATTCGCCACAGCCTCATTGGTATTTTTAACTAATTGACCCGCTTCAATTTGTAACACATGCTGACACTTTGCTGCTAACGCCTCATCATGTGTGACTAAAATCAACGTCGTGCCATGAAGCTGATTAAGCTCGAATAACAGTGACTCAATTAACTTACCATTTTTGCTATCAAGATTTGCTGATGGCTCATCGGCGAATAAAATCTTTGGTGTGCCAATAAATGCGCGAGCAATCGCTACACGCTGCTGCTCACCACCAGACAATTGCGACGGATAATGCTCAATACGATGACTTAAACCTACTTTTTCCAGAAGATCGAGTGCTTGTTGCTTGGCATTTTTTTCACCAGCAAGCTCTGCCGGTAACATCACATTCTCAAGTGCTGTTAAACTCTGTACCAACATAAATGATTGAAATACAAAACCGACTTTTGCAGCTCTTAATGCCGCACGCGCTTCTTCATCAAGTTCATGCAGCGGCTCACCATCTAAATAAATTGATCCCTGAGTCGATTGGTCAAGCCCTGCGAGCAAACTTAATAAAGTTGATTTACCTGAACCTGAGGTACCAACTACAGCAACTGAGTCTCCAGACTTGACATTAAAGGTGATGTCACTGAGGATGGGCAAATCCCCTTCAAGGGTATTAACCGTTTTAGAAAGACCTTTAACCTGAATGATATTTAATTGAGATAGCGCTGACATATGATGTATTCAATCCTACGTTTTATTTTCGTTTTACTATTAGTAATCAAACCACTTAGTGCGGCAGCTGACAACACAATTTTAATTTTAGGTGATAGTTTAAGCGCCGCCTACGGCTTAAAACAAGAGCAAGGCTGGGTTAAACTGTTACAAGATAAGTACGACAACGAGCAAGCGCCGATCCAACTTATCAATGCCAGTATCAGTGGCGAAACCACCGGTGGCGCACTGCGTCGTTTAGACGCCCTGCTTAATGAGTTTCAACCGAGCCATGTACTTATAGAGCTTGGTGGTAACGACGGCCTGCGTGGCTTTCCAATTAAACGCCTAAAAGAAAACCTAGCCAGTTTAGTGAGCAAAAGCAAACAAGCTGATGCCAAAGTAGCGATTATGGTAATACACATCCCGCCTAACTATGGGCCACGTTATACCGGATTATTTACCGCTAGCTTTGCTGAGATTGCCGGTGCCACAAACAGCCATTTAATGCCATTTTTTATCTTGAATGTCGCTGCTGATAATAGCCTGATGCAAAACGACAACATACACCCTAACAAAACTGCTCAACCTATACTACGAGATGTGATGTATAAATCGATCAATGACTGGATAAATAACTAAACATCCTCATAAAATGATTTATTTCACTCAGTACGTGCAATAAATGTTCAAACAAACAAAAGCTTATTGATTTTTGAAAAAATATACGTACTATTGCTTGCAACGTCGGTATGTAGCGCAGCTTGGTAGCGCACTGTCATGGGGTGGCAGGGGTCGAGAGTTCGAATCTCTCCATACCGACCATTTAATTCAACAACTTAACCTCATTTATATATAAGTTGTTTTCTTTAAAAGCCTTTCGTGTAGCCAATCTGTAGCCACTCTACTCATTTTATAGCTGGGAAATAAAGCTTACTTCATTTAGCTGTTCGTGCGTACTGGTTACGAAACTCCCGTTTTACGATGTCTGAAAATACCCTAAATAAACTTAGCTAGTTTCGTGTATTGATCTAAGCTATTGCGTAAGCCCCACACACCAGAAAGCCGTTTCTTTGTAGATACCTAAATAAGCTTTTCCGAGTCCAATTGTTCCCCCAGCTTGTCTTAATACCTTTATTATTAAGGTGATTTACTAAAGCATAACAACTAGGATTTTTGTATCGGCTAGATTGATTGAGCAATTCCACCAGCGCTTTAAAAATTAGTTTATCGTTTTCTATTCGATGTGAATTTTGCATAACTCCCCTTTATTAAGTCATATTATACCCTTTTATATGCTAATGTTTGGTTGGCAGAGTTAAAGCATGTTTGTATAGCTATCAACATATGCTTGAAGTTCAATTCTACAATCAAGCTACTTTTTACTATTAAAGTTTCTAAGGAGAGATATGTTTTTTCTAAAAGTGATAAATCAACACCATCAAATACTAAGCCTGACTGGAGCTTAAAAGATAAAGAGCTAATAAATAATATAACTGGTAACACATATAATACATCAGACTTAGCATACGCATTAAAGAAAGACGGGCATAATGCTATTGCAGCCATTTGGTATAAAGGCCAATTTTTATGCAACTTAACAACGCTCTACAGTCAATCTGGTATTTATAAAAATCATGGTGTGAAAGAATGCGATGCTTTCATAGAAGGCTTCGACGATACAAACCTAGCTGACCTAAACAGCAATGAAATAGAAATATCTTTGCCTTACCTTAAATTCATGAACAAAGAATTTGGATTAGCGGGAATCAGAACCCAGCAAAACCAAAACCATTACGATGTGCTCTATTATGGTAAATACTTAACACAAATTTCTGAGTCTGTAGCTAACACAATAGAGAAAGCTAAAGATATCCACCTAACCAGAAAATATGGTGTTAATGGCAGTAAAGCCAAACAAGACTATGATAAACAGAAAATAGAACACGCTATTGCAAGTAAACTAAACAAAGTTGAAGCAAAAGACGTACTACTGACAACCGAAACAGCTCTAAACTTAAATATTACAAAACGTATTGATGTTATTACTGCCGAATGCGCTTATGGCATGAACATTTTTAAAGATATTTTTGCAAGTTTTAGTGATACTTTTGGAGGTCGCAGTAACAGCATACAAAACACGCTTAGAGATGCCCGTCAAACAGCACTAACTGAACTCAGGAAAGAGGCTATCTCTGTTGGTGCTAATGCCGTAATAGGTATTGATCTAGACTACAGTGAGATATCAGGCGGTGGTAAATCAGGTATGTTATTTATCGTTGCTTCGGGCACAGCTGTAATTATCGAGAATTAAATATATTATATGTGCTCTATACTGCCCGAAAAGCCATATCAAAATTCTATTCAAAGAAGTTAAAATACCTCTTTAATATATTGTTATTAAAACACTTTTATTTTCTATAGGTGCTTTCGCAAAGCCTATATATCTTGAATGCGAAATTATAAAACTAGACAGCCACTCTAATTGAACAAACAATGCTGTTCCACCACACTTACTTTTTAGATTAAGAGTTAATCTTTTACTACAAGGTTACTTTCATTTTTTCTATTTAATAAGTTATTAATCCGCTTAAACCTAAATTGCGCGCACGAAAATGACTGCACAATTGCAGTTTTAACTTTTTACTGAGGGCTTTTAACTTAACTTCTATATTTGCACAAGCTGACCTTTGTGCTGAACAAATTTTAACTAGATTAAATATTCTAAAGCATGTATTTTGTTTGCCAGGATAAAGTATAGGGACATTAAAATGAATAAAAAATTAATATTATTGGCTTTATTTCTTGGGGTAACACTAACCGCGTGCGGCGGTTCAGGTAGTTCAACTAAGCCACAAGTAGAAAATAATAATCTCAGTGATAGCGATAGCGATACATCTACCGATAGTTCAACCGGCTCAGGTGCCATTACTGCTAAAATCAATCCGATCCAATCGGTATACACCGGTTCAACGGTCAGATTAGTAGGAACAAGTAGCATTGTTCCTGCCATTTCAAGCGTGGATTGGTCAATTATTGAAAAGCCTGATAATAGCTCTGCAAAAATAGCAAATAATAGCAGCCTAATGAGCGAGTTTGTTGCCGATATAGCTGGTACATATCAAATTCAGCTAATCATTAAGTCAGGTTCAACAGAGTCTATTGCTACAGCGTCAGTGAGCATTTCAGATAAACCGATTGAGCCAAAAAATCATGCCCCAACAGCTGTTATTACTCCTTTTGAGGAAAAAGCGGGTAAAAATAAGCAAGTAACACTAAGTGGAAAAAATAGCTCAGATGCTGATGGCGATAATATTTATTATAAGTGGCAAGTTACCAGTGCTAACAATGCATTAGACTTCTTTCTCACCAACCCTGAAGGACAAAGTGCTAGTTTTGAAGGAAGAGACTATGGCATATTCACGATCAGCTTAACGGTACATGATGGTAAAGCCTATTCAGAAACGGTAACTAAACAGATAGAAGTATATGATGATAGACCAGAGCTCATAGCATCATTTGACGCACCTGAAACCGCTGAAGTGAACGAGTTTATTAACCTTGATGCAAAAGACAGCATGCAATACAATTTTGCGACTCCTATGTTTAGCTTCGACAGTGTTCCTGCTACCAGCAAGGTAACATTAGCCTATACTATGTCGTATCTCTCCTTCTTTATTCCAGATGTTGCCGGTGAATACAAGGTTCGTTTTACACTCAAAGATAGAAATAGTGACCGTACGGAATCAGTCGTAAAAACGATAACGGTCTCAGAGAAACAGAGCGATGCTGGTAAAATAGCAATTTCATTTAGTTCCGACCAAAATGCACCACCAGCACTTAACGTCTTGCCAAGCCCATTGCTTAATACCTTTACCCTATCAGAGCAATTATTCTACGCTGAAGTACAAGATCCTGAGGGCGCGCAAGTAGAGTTGAGCTGGAAGTGGCTAAATAGGCCAGCGAATAGCCAAGCAGATATTATTGCTGAAACAGGTAGCCGCGCTAGAGTTCGTTTTGATGTTGCTGGCTTTTACATTTTACAAGTCGCCGCCTCTGACGGAGAAAACACCACGAACAGGTTTGTCGCAATCAAAGTAGAAGATCCCGATAACTCCGCGCCGACCATTATCGATGTTGAGATGTTCGGGAATAAAATCAAAGGCAGTAATTTAACACTCAAAGCACACGCCTATGACAAAGAAACAGATCCCATTACCTAC
Organism: Pseudoalteromonas sp. SG43-7; assembly: GCF_014164295.1. Classification (NCBI taxonomy): domain Bacteria; kingdom Pseudomonadati; phylum Pseudomonadota; class Gammaproteobacteria; order Alteromonadales; family Pseudoalteromonadaceae; genus Pseudoalteromonas; species Pseudoalteromonas sp. SG43-7. The sequence continues at coordinate 138,748 of NZ_JACJEY010000003.1, read as the reverse complement.
ACATGGCTCGTATTATTGCCAAATGGCAGGGCTGCATCTATTGGTAACGAAACAAGTGATACAGCAATATTGCCTTTAGTTTCCTCAGGTAACTATCAAGTGCTTGTTTATGCAAAAGATGATATAGCTCCTTATTCGAGTCATAAACGTATTACATTTATCGTTGAGTAACAACTGATGCGGCACGCTTAGCTCGTGCCGCTGACCCGCTCACTGTCTTTTTTAGCTCCATCATAAACTCCTTTACCCTGTGAATAAACGAGTCAACACTCACCATAAGCCGATTCCTCTAAAAGATATGCTTGAGTTATGCCCAACTCAGCTAGTTTTGTCTCCGCTTCTTGGCAACTAAACTCCTACTAAAATAGATAGCCATTTTAGAGCTTGGCAGTAGCCTGTGAGCTCGATGGATTTAAGCTCAAGTTACGTTTATTGATAACTAAAATTACGCAGTCCATTTTAAAGCTAACTAATAAGCCTATTTGACTAATTACTTAACCATTGCAACTTGGATCAATTGCAAATATATTAACAAAACTACTAAGTAGAAGGATTTACTGATGCCAGGTGCCTTTGCACACATTACTGCGGCTAACTTAGCTACTGAGAATAACGCCCTGATTGGAATGAATATTCCTACCAAAACAAAGCTGATCTTAAGTCAAAATCAAAAATACCTTGAGTTAGGCTGTGTATCGCCTGACTACCCTTATTTAGCTGTGGGTAATTCAGAGCAAAATAAATGGGCTGATTTAATGCATTATCACAATACCGGTGATGTAATTAAAGAAGCAGTAAAGTATTGCAAAAATCTAGAGGGATCAGCGCAAGAGAAATGCTTTGCTTGGCTGTGTGGTTATATGTCGCATGTTGCAGCTGATATCACCATTCATCCGGTGGTCGAGCTTAAAGTGGGCCCGTATGAGCAAAACCAAACTGACCACCGCACTTGTGAAATGAATCAAGACGCTTACATTTGGCCAAGGTTAAACTTGGGTGAAATTGGCCTTGCTGATCGCTTTCGGCTTAATATCGGCTCATGTAGCAGCCAAAATAACTGCCTTGATGAAGATATTAAACAACTGTGGCACCATGTTTTATCGCATATCCACCCAGATTACACACAATCAGCAGCTCCTGACTTTGATGCGTGGCATTCAGGCTTTCAACTGGTTGTTGATCATGCTGAAGAAGGATATCGACTCTTCCCATGGGCAAGGCATGTTGCGGCAAACAATGGGCTACTCTACCCTCGCCAAGATGAGATTGATTACACTTACATTGAGCAGCTTAATACTCCAAATGGCCCAATGCACTACGACGACATTTTTAATTTAGCGGTTGAAAATATACAGTATTTTATATCGATTATTGCTAATGCTATTTTTAATGATGGAGAGTGCTGGCAAATTTGTAATTGGAATTTAGACAACGGTAAAGACGAAAATGGCAACTTAACCGCGTGGAATATTTAAAATGAAATACTTAACTCTAATCTTAGTAATTGTTTTATCTGTGGGCTGCTCTAGCCTAGCTAATGCACATGATCCAGAAAAGATGGCTGATCTTGCATCACAACTAAAAGATATTTCAGCCGCGGTTGATGGCACATTAAAGTTCAGCACCAAAACCTATACTGATCCGCAAGCATTACTAATGACTGCTATCAACAGCAATAAAAACAAACTCACCACTTTTAAGGGCTATCAGTTAAAAGTTTTCATTCAAGATAAAAATGCCGTTTTATTTCTGTGTGAGGATGACATTTTACTTATTGAAGATGCTGGCTGTACTGCGGCATCCGATATCCAGCATTGGCAATCAACTGACACTCAAGCCTGTAAAGTTACTATCAACGCCAGCAAAATTTGTAAGCGTTAAAAAATTGCGATTTATTCTTTTTTATAAAGTTTAATTAGGCCAACTTATTTTTTAAATACAATGTTTACCTTCATTAATAAAAGGAATTTCAATGAATAACAAAATAACCAAGGTACTTATATTTTGTATCGCCCCCCTAATATGTGTATTTAACCTACACGCAGAGCTTTTGCTTTCCCCCTATCCAAGTGCCAAGCTGGAGAACTCCGTTATTTTAGCGGGTGAAGAAACTCGCCTTGTTACAAAGTTTGTTGCTACAGCTGAAAAGTCTCAACAATTTGAGTATAAAAAATTCATTGGTGATACAGGCCATTACGCTTATACGATAAAAAATGTTGCTTCGTTAAAGGTAACAAAAAATTATGAAAGTGCGTTAAGTGATGCTGGTTTTAAAGTGGTTTATACATGTTCTTTAAGTGATTGTTATTCAGGAGATAAACGTGAACAAAGAAAATTATTAGCTGAAAAGTCTAGCTACTTTAACCCTAGTAATCAATTCCAACAACCTCACTATATTTTCGCCACAAAAGGGGATGAGTCCCTCGATGCTGCTATTTCGTTATTTGTTGGTCAGTATAAAAATACGACGCGAGTATTATTAACCACAGTGGATATAAAAGACATTGAATCAGGACTTGTCACTGCCAATTTTGACGCATTTACCAAACACAATAGTAAACAGATAACCAAGGCACCGCGTAAAGATAAAGGGGGCTCAGCAGATCATCCATTAATAAGTCGCTACCCTAGTAGTTATATTGAAGATTACAAACAGGTTGATTATGAAGAATTCAGCATTCCTGTTGGTATTGTTGATACAAAAACAAAGACACTCCCAATGCTAGACGTTACCGGAGACTTAACCCAAATTACTTATGTCGTAAACAGGGTGTCAACGCTAAAAATTTATCATAATTATCTAAGTGCTTTAGTAAAAGCAGGGTTTGAAACGGTATTCTCTTGTCAAAAAGATACATGCAGTGGTAACACCAGAGATAGATTAATCCGTGAGGATTTACAAAAGTTAGGTGATAAGCTCGCTGTAAAACAAGCTTATAATTACTGGCGCCAACCTCGATACCAAGTTATGAAAAGTACTGTTGAGGGCCAAACTACCTATGTAGCTTTTTTCATCGGTAACTATGAAGGCGATTCTCGTATTCAGCTTGTAGTGATGCGGAGCGAGCCATTATTAACTGGGTTAATAGAGACAAATAGCGATAAAGTGTTAGAGCAACTTAAGCAAAAAGGTAAAGCCTCAATCTATGGGGTGTTATTTGACTACGATAAAGCGGTCATAAAGCCTGAATCTAAACAATCATTGGATGTCATTGCGCAAGTTTTAGAAAAAAATAAGGCATTGAGTTTGTATGTGGTTGGTCACACAGATGATAAAGGCTCTGCAGAATATAATTTAGACCTTTCTAAACGTCGGGCTGATGCGGTCGTTAAAGCTTTAATTGCTGACTATGGTATCGCTAAAACAAGGTTAATACCTCAAGGTGTTGGCCCCTATGCTCCCGCAGCCACTAACAAAAACGAATTAGGTCGAGAGCTGAATCGACGTGTTGAATTAGTCGAAAGGTTATCTGATTCAAAATAATTACGTATCGCGAAAAATGCATATTAACGCCATTGCCTTAATATGCATCTTTATCACCAATTAGGTACGAAGTTCTATTTCAAAGTGGTCACTAGGCTCGCATTGAAGACTAAGCCTTTATCTATAGTGGCTTTAAAACTGCAAAACGCACCATTCACTAAACATAAATTGGGTGCAACATGTCCGATATCAGCGTCGATGATAACTGGGAATAAACAATTACCTAACGCAAGCTCAAGGGCTTGGTAATAATCAATAGTTTGCTCTGGAGAGCTAAGCAAAGCACTACGCCCCAGAATAATACCGTTAATATCAGCAAACACACCATTTAACCGCAACGCCATTAAAGTACGAGCCACTGCTGTAGGTGAAAGCTCTGCATTTTCTAAATAAAGTAGTAAACCTTCTGGCGCATATGTTTGCTTAAAGTTATGCAGATCAAGATATGGAGAAGCCAGTAACACGTTAAGTGAGTCTAAACAGCCACCAAATAACCGCCCCGTCAGCTCTACTTGCCTTGAGTCTTGATAGTTTAGGCAGCGCCATTGACTCGGCTGAGTATAATCAAATAATGCATCTGGCTCTTTTGCGTAATCAATCACTTTAGTCTGATAATACTTGGCAGGCACCTGTTCGAAATAGCCATTTTTCTCAAGCGCCAGAACATCAAAAACTTGCAAGCAGTAATTGTCTTTCTCGTTAGGATGTAATTGCATTAGATTTGCAGCATGAAGTGTTACCCAACCACATCGCACTGTAAGCATACAGGCAAACGTGCTCACATCTGAAAAACCTACTAACCACTTTGGCTTGGCAGACTTAACCGCATTAAAATCAATATACTGAAGTACTTCCATGGCAAGCTCACCACCCCACGGCGGCATAATTGCGGCAATGCTGTCATCTAGTAAGAACGCCATTAGCTCATCAGCGCGTTGTTTTGCTGGGCTACTTTGTTGTCTTAAGCATTTACCCTCGACTACTAGGTAGCCGCGGCGTGTTAAGCCAGAAAGTACGCGTTCCAGGCGTGGGTGAAAGATACTCTCAACACCGGATGAAAATGCGCAAATGGCAATTTTATCGCCGTTTTTTAATGCGTCAGGAAAAGTAATTGCTGTCATCAACATCTGCAAATTATCAATACGTTAGCTTAACGTACCCAATTTATTAAGAAATGTCGAGATTGTTTATGGCATAAAAAAACCGATGCAAGCATCGGTTTTTAAAAACGTGAAAATGAGTAAAGTAATTAAATGTACTCAACCTCAATGATTTCGTATTCCACGTCGCCTTTCGGGGTTTTAATGATCACAGCATCATCTGCTTGTTTACCAATTAAACCACGGGCAATCGGTGAATTAACCGAAATACGGTTATCTTTAATACTTGCTTCATCATCACCAACAATTTGGTATTTAACTTCAGCATCAGTCTCAACATTAACGATTGTTACTGTGGTACCAAAAATAACTTTACCCGTATTTGGTAGTTTAGTCACATCAATGATTTGTACATTTGAAAGCTTAGCTTCAATTTCTTGAATACGGCCTTCGCAAAAACCCTGTTGCTCACGCGCTGCGTGATATTCAGCGTTTTCTTTTAAGTCACCATGTTCACGTGCAACTGCAATATCAGATACAATTTTTGGACGGGTAACTGTTTTTAATTCGTTAAGTTCTTTGCGCATTAAATCTGCGCCACGAACTGTCATCGGAATTGTTTGCATACTTTTCTCACTTAATCCCAAGGCCGATAAACGGCCTTGGCACATTTCCTTAGTTCAATCGCAGGTGTAGTTCTTGAACTGACGTCACTTTGCTGCGGTCGTCTGCTTGGTTAGCAGTACAGTTAGCAAATGCCGCATTCAAGGTCGTTGTATAGTTAGTTTTGTGTTGCAATGCACCACGACGTAACACCTTCGAATCTTCGATCGCTTGGCGACCTTCGGTAGTATTAACGATATAGCTATACTCGCCATTTTTGATTCTATCAAGAATGTGCGGGCGACCTTCAAATACTTTGTTTACACGACGTACTGCAATACCAGCATCTTCAAGTGCAGCGGCTGTGCCACCTGTTGCATCTAGTTCAAAACCTAGGTCTGTCATGGTTTTAGCTAGTTCAACAATACGTGGCTTATCGCTATTACGCACAGATAGTAACGCGCGGCCACCGCGTGGTAAAGTGTTGCTTGCACCTAATTGTGCTTTTGCAAAGGCTTCGGCGAATGTATCACCGACACCCATTACTTCACCAGTAGAGCGCATTTCAGGGCCACGGATAGGATCCACACCTTGGAACTTAGCAAATGGCAATACCACTTCTTTTACGCTGTAGTAAGGTGGTATCACTTCTTTAGTAATGCCTTGGCTTGCTAAAGATTGACCCGCCATACAACGTGCCGCTACTTTTGCAAGTGCCACACCGGTCGCTTTTGATACGAACGGTACCGTACGCGCTGCACGTGGGTTTACTTCGATTAAGTACACTTTGCCATCTTTAACAGCAAACTGTGTATTCATCAAACCAACCACGCCAAGCTCCAGTGCCATGTCAGTTACTTGCTTGCGCATTACGTCTTGCACTTCTTGTGATAACGAATGGGCTGGTAATGAACAGGCTGAGTCACCTGAGTGAACACCCGCTTGTTCAATGTGTTCCATGATGCCGCCGATGATCACTTGCTCGCCGTCGCAAATTGCGTCAACGTCAACTTCAATCGCGTTATCTAAGAAACGGTCAAGTAGTACTGGTGCTTCATTTGATGCAGATACGGCTTCGGTCATGTAACGACGTAAGTCTTGCTCGTCATACACGATTTCCATTGCGCGACCACCTAGTACATACGAAGGACGTACAACCAGTGGGAAACCAATTTCAGCTGATTTTAAAATCGCTTCTTCAGTTGAAGTAACAGTAGCATTTTCCGGCTGAAGCAGGTTTAAACGCTCAACAAGTTGTTGGAAACGCTCACGGTCTTCTGCACGGTCAATCGCATCTGGTGAAGTACCAATTACTGGCACGCCGTTAGCTTCAAGTTCACGGGCAAGTTTAAGTGGTGTTTGACCACCGTATTGCACGATTACACCAACAGGCTTTTCTACACGTACGATTTCAAGTACGTCTTCAAGGGTAATTGGTTCAAAGTATAAACGGTCTGACGTATCGTAGTCGGTAGAAACCGTTTCAGGGTTACAGTTAACCATGATAGTTTCGTAACCGTCTTCACGTAGTGCAAGGGCTGCGTGAACACAACAGTAATCAAATTCAATACCTTGACCGATACGGTTAGGACCGCCACCAATAACCATGATTTTATCACGATCAGATGGGTTAGCTTCACACTCTTCATCGTACGTTGAGTACATGTATGCAGTATCAGAGCTAAATTCTGCAGCGCACGTATCAACGCGCTTGTATACTGGCACGATGTTTAATAAATGACGCTTTTTACGAATTTCAGCTTCAGACACACCGGCAATTTCAGCGATACGAGGATCAGCAAAACCTTTACGTTTTAACTTACGAAGGAAATCAGCGCTTAAGCCAGCCATGCCCACTTCGGCAATTTTAGCTTCGTCTTTTAAGATATCTTCAATCTGTACTAAGTACCAACGGTCAACTTTGGTTAACTGAAACACTTCTTCAACGCTCATGCCGTGACGCATTGCATCAGCAATATACCAAATACGCTCAGCGCCTGGCTCACGTAATTCACGGATGATTTTCTCTTTCGCTTTCGGATCGTCAAGTGCCACGATTGGGTTGAAACCCGTTGCGCCAACTTCCAGACCACGTAATGCTTTTTGTAACGACTCTTGTTGGTTACGACCAATCGCCATTACTTCGCCTACAGATTTCATTTGCGTGGTTAAACGGTCGTTTGCACCAGCAAATTTTTCAAAGTTAAAGCGAGGAATTTTTGTGACTACATAGTCAATTGATGGCTCGAACGACGCAGGTGTTTTACCACCGGTGATGTCATTTTGTAGCTCATCAAGTGTGTAGCCTACCGCTAGCTTAGCCGCGATTTTAGCAATCGGGAAACCGGTTGCTTTTGAAGCAAGTGCTGATGAACGTGATACACGTGGGTTCATCTCGATAATAACCATACGGCCGTCATCTGGATTAACACCAAACTGTACGTTTGAGCCACCTGTTTCAACACCAATTTCACGCAGTACTGCCATAGAGGCATTACGCATTAATTGGTATTCTTTGTCAGTTAATGTTTGCGCAGGAGCAACGGTGATTGAATCGCCAGTATGAACACCCATTGGGTCAAAGTTTTCAATTGCACAAACGATAATGCAGTTGTCGTTTTTGTCACGCACAACTTCCATTTCGTACTCTTTCCAACCGATCAATGATTCATCAATCAATAGCTCGCTGGTTGGAGAAAGGTCTAAACCGCGTTCACAAATTTCTTCAAACTCTTCTAAGTTATACGCCACACCGCCGCCGGTGCCGCCCATAGTGAAAGAAGGTCGAATAATACACGGTAAACCAATGCGTTTGATGATGTCTTTTGCTTCATCCATTGAATGCGCAATTTCAGCACGCGGGCATTCTAAACCGATATTTCTCATTGCGATATCGAAACGTTCGCGGTTTTCTGCTTTATCGATTGCATCAGCTGTTGCGCCAATTAGCTCAACACCATGCTTTGCCAATACACCGTGCTTGTCTAGTTCTAGCGCACAGTTCAATGCGGTTTGACCACCCATTGTAGGTAGCACTGCATCTGGCTTTTCTTTTTCAATGATTTTTTCTACCACTTCCCAATGAATTGGCTCGATGTAGGTCGCATCAGCCATATCAGGATCGGTCATAATTGTTGCAGGGTTTGAGTTAACTAAAATAACTCGATAGCCTTCTTCTCTAAGTGCTTTACACGCTTGAGCACCAGAGTAGTCAAATTCACAGGCTTGGCCGATTACAATCGGGCCTGCGCCTAGGATAAGAATGCTTTTTATGTCGGTACGTTTTGGCATTGTTACTCCGGTTTAATTAGTTGTTACGCGCTTGCATCAAATCGATGAAGTGGTCAAATAATGGGGCTGCATCGTGTGGACCTGGGCTTGCTTCAGGGTGACCTTGGAAGCTAAAAGCAGGTTTGTCGGTGCGGTGAATACCTTGCAACGTTCCGTCAAATAACGATTTATGCGTAGCACGAAGGTTATCTGGTAACGTTGTTTCATCGGCAGCAAAACCATGGTTTTGCGCAGTGATCATTACTACGTTACGGTCTAAATCTTTCACTGGGTGGTTACCACCGTGATGACCAAACTTCATTTTCACTGTTTTTGCACCCGAGGCAAGGGCTAACAATTGGTGACCTAAACAGATACCAAAAATAGGAATTTCAGTTTCTAAAAAGGCTTTAATTGCTTCAATGGCGTAAGTACACGGTTCAGGATCGCCCGGGCCATTCGATAAGAAGATACCATCTGGGTTAAGTGCTAACACGTCAGCTGCCGAGGTTTGTGCAGGTACAACGGTTAATTTACAACCACGGTCTACAAGCATACGGAGAATATTACGCTTCACACCGAAATCATAAGCAACAACGTGAAACTTTTCATCGGCTGCGTTTAGAGTTTTGAACCCTGCGCCTAATGTCCAGCTTGATTCACGCCACTCGAAATTTTCCTTGGTTGATACTACTTTCGCTAAATCCATACCTTTTAAGCCTGGGAAGGCTTGCGCAGCTGCGAGCGCTTGGTTTTCATCTAATTCGTCACCTGCAATAATACAACCGTTTTGAGCGCCTTTATCGCGCAAAATACGGGTAAGCTTACGGGTGTCGATGTCTGCAATACCTAAGATATTACGTTCTTTTAAGTAATCATCTAACGATTGCTCGTTACGGAAATTACTTGCTAGCAGTGGCAAATCACGGATCACTAGGCCTTTAGCCCAAATGTGACTCGCTTCTTCGTCTTCGCTGTTAGTACCCGTATTACCTATGTGTGGGTACGTCAAAGTTACGATTTGTTCCGCGTATGAAGGGTCAGTCAGAATTTCCTGATAACCAGTCATTGATGTATTGAATACTACTTCACCGACAGACATGCCGTCAGCGCCGATTGCAGTACCGCGAAACACTGTGCCGTCTTCTAGAACTAACAGAGCGGATTTAGTCAAGTTAACCTCCTAACAGTAAAAAACGGGAGTAAAGTCATTTGCTTTACTACCCGTTTATAGCGATTGGAAACACGCAATTATGAATTTTTGGCAAATTAGCGCTATTTTATAGTAATTTGCCTTTTAGGTCTAACCCTATTTCAATAATCAGTAAAAATAAGCCCTATAAGCCAAAAAAGCCACCAAACACCCAAAAAAGTAACTAAACTACTTCAAGTCGAGGACATCTTGCATATCATAAAGTCCTGCAGGCTTATTTTTCAACCAGCCCGCAGCTCTTACTGCGCCTAATGCAAAGGTCATTCGAGAACTTGCTTTATGAGTTAATTCAAGCCTTTCGCCAGAAGTTGCGAAATATGCGGTATGTTCACCAACTATATCTCCGCCTCGGAGCACCGAATAACCAATTTCATTTTGCGATTTCTCTGTTTCTACTCGGCTGCGATCAAATACCGCAACCTCATCATGCACCCACCCTTTTGCATCGGCAATTGCTTCACCAATGGCAAGTGCAGTGCCTGATGGCGCATCGATTTTATGGCGATGATGCGCTTCAAAAATTTCGATATCTAAATCATCACCGAATTTAGTGGCGGCGGTTTGCACTAAATTCAACAGTAAATTTACGCCTACGCTGTAATTTCGCGCAAACACAATTGGAATTTGCTTGGCAGCCGTTTGTAACGCCAGCATATCGCCGTCATTTAAACCGGTGGTGCCAATCACCATCGGGATATTTTGTGCAACGGCTGTTTTTAAATGCTCACGCATACCCGCTGGGAGCGTAAAATCAATCAGTACGTCGGTATTGTCAACGTTGCGTTCATCACTAAAATTAATTGTCGCAGGTGCTGCGCTATTTAATTGATTAACGGCAATATTTAATAAGGGAGAACTGCTGCGTACATAGGCTGCACTAAGCTCGGTATGATTATTTTTGTGAGCGGCTTCAATTAATGCCAAGCCCATTCTTCCGTTTGCGCCAAATACGCCTATTCGATTCATATTAATAACCTATGCATTTTTTGAGTTGGCTAGATTTTATCTAAAACTCGTGTAATAGTCAGGTAAGCCTTTTAAAAAATAATAATAACAGATACCCATAGACTTTAGCCATCTATACATTTAAACTTCTTTCTTTGCGCCGATTTGGTCTTTGGCTTGCGGGCGCTGTTGAGGTACTTATCATTGTGGTAGGTATGACAACTAAATTCAGCTAAAAGAGGGATGTTTTGGCTGTGTTAGTTGTGCAAGAAGTTATCTAACGAGGAATATGATGCAGCCATCATTTAATAAAACAACAGCAAAACTATCTTTGCTCCCCCTATTAACCTTTGTGGCCTTATTTTTAGGTGCGGGTTTATACCTGCAATCACAAGGGGTCGATTACGCTTTTTATCAGCTCCCTGCCCCTGTTGCTATTTTACCGGCGATTATGCTGGCGTTTATGTTAAATAAAAACACCATTAACCACAGTGTAGAAACCTTTATAAAAGGTGCCGGTCACAACAACATCATTACCATGTGCTTAATTTATTTACTTGCTGGGGCATTTTCTGCCGTCGCAGGTGCAACAGGCGGCGTGGATGCGGTTGTTAACGCCGGTTTATCACTTATTCCACCGGCATTACTTTTACCGGGCTTATTTTTAATTGCAGCGGTAGTATCTACGGCCATGGGTACTTCAATGGGCACTATCGGGGCGATTGGCCCGATTGCGTATGCGGTCTCTATTAAAACCGGTATTGATCCAGCATTAATGGCCGGTACGATTGTGTCAGGTGCGATGTTTGGCGATAACTTATCAATTATTTCTGATACCACCATTGCTGCAACGCGTACCCAAGGCTGTGAGATGAAAGATAAATTCCGTGAGAATTTAAAAATCGCATTGCCAGCAGCTATCCTCACTATTGGTTTATTATTCTTTTTAACTCCTGCGGCTCAAGCAGTAGAAACTAAAGATTACGATATTCTATTAGTACTACCTTATGCATTTATTTTAGTACTAGCGGTGATGGGCTTTAATGTATTTGTGGTGCTGTTCAGCGGTATTATATTTGCGGCACTGATGGGCTTTACTGGCAGTTATGAAGGAGCCAGCTTTGTAAAAGACATTTATAAGGGCTTTACTGATATGCAAGAAATATTCTTGCTGTCGATGTTTATTGGTGGCTTATCAGAGTTTATTCGTATTAACGGTGGCCTTGACTATATCGCGCAAAAGATTCAAGCCATTACTAAAGTCATTGCAAAATGGCACCGAAAAGTGGCAGATCAACTTGGTATTGCCGCGTTAGTTATGACCAGCAACGTATGTATAGCGAATAATACCGTGTCGATTATTGTTGCCGGTCCTATCGCCAAAAAACTTGCCGATGATGGTGAGATCAGCGCTAAGCGTTCAGCAAGCTTACTGGATATTTTCGCCTGTGTTACGCAAGGATCTCTCCCTTATGGTGCACAAGCGTTACTACTTGGCGCAACATTTAAAATTAGCCCGTGGCAAGTATCAACCTCATCTTACTACTGCTTTATATTGGCATTTACTGCTATAGCTGTAATTTGCCTACGCCGAAATAAGGCATAAATACTTAAGCAGATGCGCTCACGTTTGGGCGTATCTGCTATACTTTGCACTTTACTCCCCATTAAACATATAGTTATGAATATAAAATCAACATTATCTTTATTCGCCCTTTGTGCAGTTAGTACATCTAGCTTTGCTGCAAATTGGAGCACAACGCAACTACATTTAAACTACGGCGATTTTAAAAACCCATTTACTGAACAAGAAGCAGGTACATCAATCGCTTCACTGCAACACGCCTCTGGCTATGACTATGGTGATAACTTTTTCTTCATAGATTACATTAATGATAATGTTGATGATGGCTATCAAGACCGTGACTTTTATGGCGAATGGTATTCAACTTTTAGCCTTTCTAAAATAACCGGTAATGACTTTTCGTTTGGCGCTATTGCTGACGTTGGATTAACAGCGGGCTTTAACGCCGCAGGTGATGCTAAGGTATTGAAGTATTTACCCGGTGTTAAAGTAAATTGGCAAGCGAAAGGATTTAGTTTTTTATCAACCCTAGTTACGGCCTATATAGATGATAACGAGGGTGTTGCGCGTGGTGGCGCGCCTATTGAAACTAACAGCTGGATGCTAGATGTTGCATGGGGTTACCCGTTTTCGATTGGTTCACAAAAATTTAATATAACTGGCCATGTTGAATATATTGCTGAGCGCGAAAATGAATTTGGTGAAGATGTTAAGGCGTGGATCTTAGCGCAGCCTATTATTACTTGGGACTTGGGTAATGCCATCAGCATGAAAGAAAACACCTTACTACTTGGCCTTGAGTGGCAATATTGGCACAATAAGCTAGGGACCGATACCACTGAGTCGGTACCGCAATTTCATGTTGAGTGGACGTTTTAGCGAGTTAGCGAGTTAGCGAGTTAGCGATAATAATAAAGCGCGATATTAATTGTATTGCGCTTTTTTTACTTACCATGAACACAGATCACGTTAGCTTTATTTCATAAACACCCAAACGCTGCTGTTGCTGATTAGCAAGGAAGATTGATGTCTCTTTTTGATAATATTTAAATTGTGCGCCCGCGCGTTGCACAACCTTTATACTCGCTAAGTTTTCCTCTAAACAACAAAACTCAATCACTTTTGCATGACTATTATTTTTTATATAAGGCACTATTTTAGTAAGCACTTGATTCATGGCTCTTTGCCCGCGTGCAAAATCAGCTAACCAATAACCGCATTCAGCACCTTTACTGTCAGGATCAATGTGTTTAATACCAAATACACCGCTTAAGCGATCCTCTATATATACCGCAAACCACTGAGAACCGGCTTTACCGCTGTGTAGTCGTTCATATATATAACGTTTAGTTGAATTAACATCTATTACGTCATCCACCCAAGGTAAAAATTGACTCAGATTTTCCCGACTATCGGCGATAACTTGGTAAAGTTCAACTGCGTGACTAATATCTAATGGCTTTAAAGTTATTGAATCTGAAATCACCAGTTCCATTTAGTCAGCCTCAACTACTTTTGCTAAACGCATATGTAGCAGCGGAAACGGCTTTCCTTGACCATCTAATTCAGAGCGCCCTATTTGCTCAAACCCTCTACTTAAATAAAAACCATGGGCTTTAGGGTTTTGCTCGTTAACATCAACATGAGTTGCCGCTAAATTATCAATCGCGTAATTAATTAATAACGTGCCAACCCCCTTCGCAAAGAAAGTCGGCTCAACAAACAGCATTTCAATATTGCCGCCAGCAACGCCAATAAACCCAATTATTTTTCCACTGTTGTCTTTACAACAAAAAAGACTAACAGCATCAAAATAATGTGCCAAAATCAATGGTTTCAGTTCATCTATGTGTTGTTGGGTTAAAAAGTCATGGGTATGAGAAACGCAAGCTTCCCAGATCTCAATTAAAGAGGCGTAATCTTTTTGCTCGGCGGATTTAATAAGCATTGTTAGTTCCTTTGAATATTAAAATAACCATCATCAGTTTTGCAAAAATATTGTAGCGGAGTTGGGCAACAGCTCCGAGGCTAAATCAACAAAAAGCAGCGTAAACGCTGCTTTTATAGTACTTACATTTTAGTCTCTAACTTTGCGTTAAATAAAACGCTTAATAATAAAATCAACTTTGACACGCTTAGCTTGCCCCAGCAATTTTTTAACCGCTGGCGGGTAATCGTCCATGGTTTCTAAATCTTCGGCACCGTTTAAACGACGACAGTGTTGTAATATCTCGGCTCTTTCATTGTCGATTGCTGGCATGAGACTTTGCTCAGGATCTTCTAATAAAATGCCATTTTCGATATCTAATCCCCAGGCACGAGGATTTAAATTATGGCCACTCAATAAATGATATTTACGATCAGCACAAATACCTTTCAAATGAAATGAGTTACTTTCATGCTGCCACAAATACACATTTAAATTACCGTTAATAATATGGCGCTTTTGCGATTTTAAAAATTTATGCAAAATCGTTTCATACAAGTATGGCAAAGCCCCTATTTTACTAAATGGTTCACTTGGTGGCAGGTAAAAATCATTCGCCGTTTTATCGCCTACTACGATTGTTACTTGCTTGCCCTGTTTTAGTAAGCGGCGCAAGGAACGCATTAACGGTGCAGGAAAATTAAAGTATGGGGTATACAGCACTAACTCTTGCTCGGTGGCATCAAATAAGGATTTGATCACACGATTAAGCTCGTTATTACGTCGTCCCAGTCCTAAAAATAGTCGCACGCCAAGTGCTTGCTCATTTTGCTCCACACTGTGAGCGTAGTTAGCTTGCTTTAATGAACGCATCAATTGTTTTTGTGCGATTTTAATATCATTAAACTTTGTTAAAGGCCGCACATCAATGCGTGGAACGGCTTCAGAACTCAACAATTCATGTTCAATAAAGTCAATCACAGAATCACATAGTGAGGCCTGCTCGACTAAAAAATAGCGATCTAACCGGTAGCGCTCTTGATACTGCAAATACACATTATTTAAACTCGCACCGCTGTAAAGCAGCGTATCATCAATTACAAAACCTTTTAAATGCAGCACCCCAAAAAGTTCTTTTGCTTTTACTGGTACGCCAAAAATTTGTACATTTGATTGATATTTTTCTTGATATTCACAATATAAACTGGCGTTACCATCTGACTTTGCCGCACCAATTAAACCGCGTTGGGCACGATGAAAGTCAACCAACACTTTTACATCTAATGCGGGGTTTGCTAATGAAGCCTGATGTAACGCTGCTAACACTTCACGCCCTGCTTCATCATCTTGCAGATAAAGTGTCGTAATATAAATACGTGTTTTTGCCTGCGCAATCAGTGCTAGTAAATGCGTGCGATATTCTTGTGCATTGGTTAAGACGTTAACGTCTTTTGAAGTCAACCCGTACGCGGGTTTTTCCTGCCAAAATAACATAATTGCCTATTCACTTAGGTCACCCTTAATCAGGGTCACAAATCAAAATTAGTTAAAACATATCAAAAAAACACAGCTTGGTCATGAATTAACGTCGCATGCTGAGTTAATACTGAATTAATAGCTCAGATATCATACAAATCGTACACTTATCATGATTCTAGTACACAATATTTGACAGCTTTGTGATTTAGAAAAAAAAATAATCGCCGCTTTTATTTACTTCCCTCTTGTTTCTCTTAAAATCGAGCGCATTAATACGCTATTAAACGTTTAGGATATAAAAACATGAGTGAAGTAAAACATTGTAAGTTGCTAATTTTAGGATCTGGACCTGCGGGTTACACTGCAGCAGTTTACGCAGCACGCGCAAATTTAAACCCGGTATTGATCACCGGTATGCAACAAGGCGGTCAACTTACAACAACGACTGAAGTTGAAAACTGGCCGGGCGATGCTCACGGTTTAACAGGTCCAGCATTAATGGATCGTATGAAAGAGCATGCCGAGCGTTTTGAAACTGAAATTGTCTTTGATCACATACACACTGTTGATGTATCTAAGCGCCCTTTCACGCTAACTGGCGACCAAGGTACTTACACGTGTGATGCGCTGATCATTGCAACGGGTGCATCTGCTAAGTACTTGGGCCTAGAGTCTGAAACTAACTTCCAAGGCCGTGGTGTGTCTGCCTGTGCAACCTGTGATGGTTTTTTCTATAAAGGTCAAAAAGTTGCGGTTGTTGGTGGTGGTAATACTGCGGTTGAAGAAGCGCTTTATTTATCGAACATTGCTGATGAAGTACATGTAATTCACCGTCGTGATAGCTTTCGCAGTGAAAAAATCTTAGCCGATCGCCTCGCTGAAAAAGCAGCAAACGGTAACGTAGTCATGCATTATAACCGTACGCTTGATGAAGTACTGGGCGACCAAATGGGTGTTACCGGTGTTCGTATCAAGGATGCAAACTCAGAAGCCACTGAAGAAATTGATTTAGCGGGCGTATTTATTGCAATTGGTCATAAACCAAATACTGATATGTTTGTTGGCCAACTTGAAATGAAAGACGGCTACTTAGTGGTTGAGTCAGGCCTAAACGGCAATGCAACACAAACAAGTGTACCAGGTGTTTTTGCTGCAGGTGATGTGTCTGATCATATCTACCGTCAAGCAATCACTTCTGCTGGTACTGGCTGTATGGCAGCACTTGATGCTGAGCGTTTCTTAGATAACCTATAAGTTTACACAACATATAGTAAGGGCTGAATTTTCAGCCCTTTTTTTGTGGCCCAAAATTATAAAGGCTCATCCAACACCGAAAAGTACTCATTGCAGTCGCATCAACATTCACCACACTTATACTCGGAATCAATCATATTTATACAATTAATGGCTTAGGTGCGATAGGATCTAAGTTCGAGCAATGAATATCGTCAAAGTATAGTAAGTAAAACTAGCTATAATTATAGTTAGGCAGAAAAGCTTTATTCATTTAGGCATTACTAGAGACTGTAAAATCAGTTAAAATGCTTAACTTCATATCAAGTAAAATACCGAGAGTTTTCTATGAGTTTGTATACAAAATATATGGAAGAAATCCAAACCCGTAAAACGGAGCTTGGATTAAACCCACAACCAATCGATAGCGCTGAACTAGTATCAGAAATCATTAATCAAATTAAAGATACTAATAACGAGCACCGTAAAGATTCACTGCATTTCTTTATCTTTAATACATTACCAGGAACAACCAGTGCTGCGGGCGTTAAAGCACAGTTTCTAAAAGAAATTATTTTGGGTGAAGAGCAAGTTGCAGAGATCACTCCAGAATTCGCATTTGAACTGCTTTCACACATGAAAGGCGGCCCGTCAATTGAAATGCTAATTGATTTAGTATTTGCTGATGACGCAACAATCGCAGCACAAGCGGCTGAAGTACTTAAGACTCAAGTATTCTTATACGATGCAGATATGGCTCGCATAAAAGCGGCATACGAAGCAGGCAATGCTATTGCTAAAGAGTTACTAGAGAGTTTCGCACAAGCTGAATTCTTCACAAAATTACCTGACATCGAAGAAAAAATCGATGTAGTAACCTATATTGCCGGTGAAGGCGACATCTCAACTGATTTACTATCTCCAGGTAACCAAGCACATTCACGTGCTGACCGTGAATTACACGGTAAATGCATGATCACTGAAGAAGCACAGCAAGAAATTGTTGCACTTCAAAAGAAACACCCTAACGCTAAAGTAATGCTTATTGCTGAAAAAGGCACGATGGGCGTTGGTTCATCTCGTATGTCTGGTGTGAATAACGTAGCACTTTGGGCGGGTAAACAAGCAAGCCCATACGTTCCTTTCATCAACATTGCCCCTGTTGTTGCAGGTACTAATGGTATTGCGCCAATCTTCTTAACAACCGTTGATGTAACTGGCGGTATTGGTCTTGACCTTAAAAACTGGGTTAAAAAAGTAGACGCAAACGGCAATACAGTGACTGATGACAATGGTGATGCAGTGCTTGAAGAAGCGTACTCTGTTGCTACCGGTACTGTGTTAACAATTAATACTAAAGAGAAAAAGCTTTATAACGGTGATAAAGAACTTGTTGATATTTCGTCAGCATTCACACCGCAAAAAGTTGAATTCATGAGAGCCGGTGGTTCTTACGCTGTTGTATTCGGTAAAAAACTACAAACGTTTGCTGCTGAAACACTCGGCATTGAAACTCCACTTGTGTATGCACCTTCAAAAGAAATTTCACATGAAGGCCAAGGCTTAACAGCGGTTGAAAAAATCTTTAACCGTAATGCAGTAGGTGTACTATCTGATACACCACTTCATGCAGGCTCAAATGTTCGCGTTAAAGTGAACATCGTTGGTTCGCAAGATACAACCGGCCCAATGACAGCACAAGAATTAGAAGCCATGGCTGCTTCTACGATTTCACCTCTTGTTGATGGTGCATATCAGTCTGGTTGTCACACTGCATCTGTATGGGATAGCAAAGCGCAAGCAAACATTCCTAAACTAATGGCGTTCATGAATAAGTTTGGTTTGATCACTGCACGTGACCCGAAAGGCGTTTATCATGCAATGACTGACGTTATTCACAAAGTATTGAACGACATTACTATTGATGACCGCGCAATCATCATCGGTGGTGACTCGCATACACGTATGTCTAAAGGTGTTGCCTTTGGTGCCGACTCGGGTACGGTTGCTGTTGCACTTGCAACGGGTGAATCAGCGATGCCAATTCCTGATTCAGTTAAAGTGACGTTTAAAGGCAAAATGGCTAAGCACATGGATTTCCGCGACGTTGTACATGCAACGCAAGCGCAAATGCTTAAGCAATTTGGTGGCGAAAACGTGTTCCAAGGTCGCATCATTGAAGTGCATATTGGTACTCTTATGGCTGACCAAGCGTTTACCTTCACTGACTGGACTGCAGAGATGAAAGCGAAAGCATCAATCTGTATTTCAAATGATGAAACGTTAATTAAGTCAATTGAACTTGCTAAGTCACGTATCCAAATCATGATCAACAAAGGGATGGATAACGAGGCGCAAACGCTACAAGGTCTAATCGACTTAGCTGATAAGCGTATTGCAGGTATTCAATCTGGTGAAGAGCCAGCACTTTCTCCAGACGATAATGCTAAATACCACGCAGAAGTTGTGGTTGATTTAGACCAAATCGTTGAGCCAATGATTGCCGATCCAGATGTAAATAACGATGATGTTTCTAAGCGTTATACTCACGATGTGATCCGCCCTGTTTCTTTTTACAACGACAAACCTGTTGATTTAGCTTTTGTTGGTTCGTGTATGGTGCACAAAGGCGATATGAAAATTATTGCTCACATGCTACGTAACCTTGAGAAGAAAAACGGTTCTATCTCATTCAAAGCGCCATTGGTCGTTGCGCCACCAACATATAACATTGTTGATGAGCTTAAAGCGGAAGGCGATTGGGATATCCTTGCTAAATACGCAGGGTTTGAATTTGACGATGCAAAACCAAAAACGGCTGCACGTACTAAGTATGAAAATATCTTATACCTAGAACGCCCTGGTTGTAACCTATGTATGGGTAACCAAGAAAAAGCTGAACCTGGTGACACTGTTATCGCAACGTCAACACGTCTGTTCCAAGGCCGTGTAGTAGCTGATACATCTGAGAAAAAAGGTGAGTCACTACTGGGTTCAACGCCAGTTGTAGTACTTTCTTCTGTTCTTGGTCGTTTCCCGACTATCGAAGAGTATAAGTCTGCAGTTGAAGGTATTGACCTTACATCGTTTGTACCTGTTGAAGAAGCGATGACAACTAAGTTCAACGCAGGTCAAGCAGTACCCGTAAAAGTGGTTAGCTAATTCGATTAGTTAATGGTTCAATTAAGCGCGTTTTTTAACGCGCTTTTTTTATGCCTACAATTTGCCTATCATAAGTAAGCGCTGTACGAGGGGATGGATAACACAATAATTTGTGGTTTGTGAATTTAAAGCAACAGGTTACACTTTATCTTGATCATTCAGTTATTCAATCGGTGTTATGACTAAACAACTTTATCAACTCGCTAAAAGCCACTTTGCTTTTCCTGATCCCACCCATGCATTAGATGATCCAGATGGTTTACTTGCCATTGGTGGATGCTTATCTGTAACGCGATTAAAAAATGCCTATCGCTACGGTATTTTTCCATGGTTTAGTGAATACGAGCCAATTATGTGGTGGTCGCCAAGTATGCGCGGCATCATTGAACTCAATGAATTTCATATTAGCCGAAGCTTACGCAAGCATCTGAAAAAAAATCCGGTTAAAGTGACTATTAATACCGAATTTACTCAGGTGATTGAAGCCTGTCGCCAACAACGCTTAGAAACAGATGGCACCTGGATCACAAAAAAAATGCTCAACGCTTATAAAGATGCACATAAAGCAGGCTTAGCGCATAGTTTAGAAATCTGGTCAGACGACAAACTTGTTGGTGGCTTGTACGGTATTATGCAGCATGGCGTATTTTGCGGCGAATCAATGTTCCATCATCAAGCTAATTGTTCAAAATTAGCCATGTGGGCATTGGTCAATTGGTTGAAACGTCACCATGCGCATTTTATTGACTGTCAGCTTGAGAATCCTTATTTAGTCACTTTAGGTGAAAAAGTGCTACCGCGCTCAGAATTTTTAACTAAACTAAAACAAGCAGAAGAGTTTATTATTCCAACAACAATGTGGCAACCTCAGGAGCTTATCGCTATTTATGACTGAACACTTACCTGCTCGTTTAGGTTTAAGCCAACAATTTGATTGTAGCTACCTAGCCGATCGCCAAGAGCAATTATTAGTCATTTTGGATCCAAGTTGTTATACCCCGGGCAAATTTGAGCAATTACTGGCCCTCGGTTTTCGCCGTAGTGGTGACCAAATTTACCGACCACACTGCCCTGTTTGCAGCGCATGTAAGTCTGTGCGTGTATTAGCTAAGGCATTTTTACCGACAAAATCACAAAAACGTAAACTTAATAAAGCAAAAAATGCCTTTTGCGTGAAATACTCAGACCAACAACGCCCTGAATACTTTCCGTTATACAGTAAATACATTACCGAGCGTCACCAAGACGGTTCTATGTACCCACCAGAACAAAGTCAGTTTAACAGCTTTATATTTTGTCACTGGTTACCAATTACTTTTATTGAATTATGGGACCAAGAGAAACTGGTTGCAGTGGCGGTAACTGATTGTATGCACAACGCTGTTTCTGCTATTTACACTTTTTTTGATCCTGATTATGAGCACTTCAGTGTGGGCACAATTATGATTTTAGAGCAGCTCAAATTCGCCAAACAATACGATAAAGAATTTGTCTATTTAGGTTATCAAATTGATGAATGTGCAAAAATGCGTTACAAAACCCAATTTTTACCTGCCCAAAATAGGGTTGCAGACCAGTGGCTGGCTATTTAATTTACAAAAATGCCTACTGCGGCTTTACTTATTGGTGTATTTTCGGCAGAATCTGCATCGTTTAACTATTAAAGAGGTGTTACGCTAAACATGGCGAAAGAAGACGTAATCGAAATGCAAGGGACGGTCCTTGATACTTTACCAAATACAATGTTCCGAGTTGAGCTTGAAAATGGTCACGTAGTTGTGGCTCACATTTCAGGTAAAATGCGTAAAAACTATATCCGCATTTTAACCGGCGATAAAGTTACCGTAGAAATGACCCCATACGATTTATCAAAAGGTCGCATCGTATTCCGTGCTCGCTAAGTTAGTGCGTTAACGAAATATCAAGTTTTTAGCTAAGTTGTCTGAGTAACTTAGTTACTTTCTACATTAGCTTGAAGCGTTTATTAAATGTAATTGATAGCTAAACTAACAATTACATTTAATAAACAAAAAGCCCAGCAATTGCTGGGCTTTTTGTTTTCTATTTAACGCTGCAATTATGCAGGTGTTAAATTCGTTTCATAATCAAAACGCAATTTTTTATCTTTGATAGACACTTTCACTGTGCCACCGTCGATAAGTTGCCCAAATAAGATCTCGTTTGCCAGCGGCTTTTTCAATTGCTCTTGGATCACGCGGCCCATTGGACGTGCGCCCATAGCTTTATCGTAGCCTTTATCTGCCAACCATTCCCGCGCTTTATTAGTAAGCTCAAGATTAACTGACTTTTTATCCAGCTGCGCTTGTAACTCAACAATAAATTTATCAACAACCAGTAAAGTTACATCACGATCAAGGTGGTTAAACCAAATGATGTTATCTAGGCGGTTTCTAAATTCTGGCGAAAATACTTTATTGATTTCGCTCATCGCATCATGAGAATGATCTTGATCAGTAAAGCCTATTGATTTACGTACTGTTTCTTGTACGCCCGCATTAGTAGTCATCACCACCACAACGTTTCTAAAGTCAGCTTTACGGCCGTTATTATCGGTCAGCGTGCCATGATCCATCACTTGCAGTAAGATATTGTAAATATCTGAGTGAGCTTTCTCAATCTCATCCAGTAATACAACCGAATGTGGATTTTTAATCACAGCCTCAGTTAACAAACCACCTTGTTCAAAACCAACGTAGCCTGGAGGCGCACCAATTAAACGGCTTACCGCGTGGCGCTCAACATACTCAGACATATCAAAACGGATAAACTCAACACCCATACATTTTGCAAGCTGTTTAGTTACCTCCGTTTTACCTACACCCGTTGGTCCTGCAAACAAAAACGAACCGACTGGTTTATCTTCATTTGATAAGCCTGAACGTGATAAGCGAATGGCCGAGGTTAGTGCATCGATTGATTGATCTTGGCCAAATACCAACATCTTCAAGTTACGATCAAGATTTTTAAGAGTCTCTTTATCGCTTGATGACACACTTTGCTGCGGAATACGCGCCATTTTTGCCACGATCAATTCGATATCTGTCACACCAATGGTTTTTTTACGTTTAGAGATCGGTTGTAATCGTTGGCTAGCACCCGCTTCATCAATAACATCAATGGCTTTATCAGGTAAGTGACGCTCATTAATGTACTTAGCACTGAGCTCTGCCGCCGCTTTTAACGCTTTTTGCGTATAGCGAATGCCATGATGCTCTTCGTAACGTTCTTTTAAACCATTAAGTATTTTAGTGGTATCAGCGACACTTGGTTCAAGTACATCAATTTTCTGAAAACGGCGCACTAACGCACGGTCTTTTTCAAAGATATTTTTATACTCGTTATAGGTAGTTGAGCCCATACAACGTAACTTACCGCTCGAAAGCAGTGGTTTAAGCAGGTTAGATGCGTCCATAACGCCACCAGAGGCTGCGCCGGCACCAATTATGGTATGGATCTCATCAATAAACAAAATAGCGCCTGGTTTCGCCTGAAGCTCTTTTAGTAATGCTTTAAAGCGCTTTTCAAAATCACCTCGGTATTTAGTACCTGCAAGTAATGCCCCCATATCTAACGAGTACACCACAGCATCGGCAATCACTTCGGGTACTTGTTCATGCACTATGCGATACGCTAGACCTTCAGCAATAGCGGTTTTACCTACCCCAGCTTCGCCAACTAATAACGGATTATTCTTTTTACGACGACACAGTACTTGCACCGTGCGTTCTACTTCACTATCACGGCCCACCAATGGGTCGATATTCCCTTCACGGGCGAGTACATTCAAATTAGACGTGAAGTTTTCTAATTTACTTGGCTCTTCGCCTTGAACGGCTTGTACTTCTTCATGGATGTCATCAGCATCTTCACCGCCCATGTCATCGTCTGCTTTAGAGATACCATGAGATATAAAGTTCACAATATCTAGTCGCGAAATATCAGCTTTTTTCAGCAAGTAAACCGCTTGGCTTTCTTGTTCTGAAAAAATGGCAACCAGCACATTGACGCCTGTTACTTCGTTTTTACCCGATGATTGCACATGAAATACTGCGCGTTGCAATACCCGCTGAAAACCAAGTGTTGGTTGAGTTTCACGTTCTTCTTCTAAATCAGGAATGACTGGAGTGGTCTCATTAATAAACTCTGATAGCTCAGCTTTTAATGCTGCCATATCAATCCCGCAGGCGTGTAGCGCTTCTCCAGCCGATGGATTATCAAGTAGGGCAAGTAATAGGTGCTCTACAGTCATAAATTCATGGCGACGTGTACGCGCTTCGCGAAACGCCGCGTTTAAAGTTAGTTCTAAATCTTTGTTTAGCATTAGCAACCCCTTACTGAGATAATATTTTTATACCGTTGTGATGGGTATTTTGATCACCCTACCTTGGTATTATTCCTGCTCACAACTACATAGCAGTGGATGCTCGTTATCTCGTGCATAACGGTTTACTTGTTCAACTTTGGTATACGCTACATCTGCGGTATAAACACCGCAAATTGCGCGACCATTTTGATGAACTTGCAGCATCACATCTGTTGCTCTATCGCTATCCATATTAAAAAACGTCGTTAGTACTTCTATCACAAAGTCCATTGGCGTGTAATCATCATTATTTAAAATGACTTTGTATTTTCGCGGTGGTTGCAGTTTTTGCTTCTCACTATCGCGAACCGTATCTAAAACACCTGAATCTTTCATGCCACTCATAATTAAATATAGTCTTGTCTTTGGAACTCAAGCAAACTTGAATAAAAAATAAATTAAATGTTAAAAAAATAGTTTAAAACACTTGACTGATCGGCGAAATAAACTACAGTCAATTGTAGATTGATTAAACCTTAGTCAGTCTATCAAACTATACGGTTTAGAATAACTAAATTAGTCAACTTATAGAAGGATGTAGAAGTATGGCTTGTGGTAAAGTCAAATGGTTCAATAATGCCAAAGGTTTTGGTTTCATCGTAGAAGACGGCTGCGAGAATGATATATTCGCCCATTACTCAACGATTGTAATGGACGGTTATAAAACACTTAAAGCTGGTCAAGATGTAACATTCGAATTGCAGCAAGGCCCTAAAGGCATGCATGCGACTAATATAGCGCCTAACGAAGAGTTAGTGTAGTTGTTTAGACGTTCGACTAAAGCGAGCGACCTGTAAAGATCCTCGCTTAATTCCTCTAAATTTATTTAATCCCAACTAAATTGTACATTCAGATTCAAAGCTGGCATTTTTAATCTATTAGAAATTAAACGTACAGAATGAACAAAAACTGTCCTTCCTCTTGAAATTCTTTTTTAATACCCCCATGTTATACCCAAACCACCTCAAGATGCAGAATCCAGCGTTTCACAGGGGCTTAATATCAAGGCGTTACTTTGCAACAATGGCAGTCCCTTTTAAGAAGTAACAACGATGAGAGTAAGTGCCTGTGAAACGCCCAACGGGTTGGTTTAAAAGCGATTTATACTGCGTTATTGATTTTAACAATAGAACCACTATTATTTGCAATCAATGCCTTGCCTAAATCGCTTTTAATTCCAACTGAAACTCGCATCTTGAGATGGTTTGGGTATATATTTGTTATTAGCCCTTTGTTGCCAAGCTTGTTACACTCTTAGGTGCTTAAAAGCAGCCTCAAAAGGCCCTTTAAACACTAATAATTAGGCTAATGGCTAATTTACTTAGTTTATAAATAACATAAAATTAAATACAGTTCGTCAGGTGTGATTATTTAATCAACAGTATTAACACCTAACTGACTGATCATTGTCACGTCGTGCACGCATGATGGCGATGATATTTCTTTGCATTGTTGAATATGGCTCTTACGCCTACTATCTAGGAATGATGATGACATCAAAAATTATCTACACTAAAACAGACGAAGCTCCGGCACTAGCAACATACTCTTTGCTGCCGATCATCCAAGCATACACTAATGCCGCAGGCGTTGAAGTTGAAACACGTGACATCTCTTTAGCGGGTCGTGTTATTGCTAACTTTTCTGAGTATTTAACTGAAGAACAACGTATTGGTGATGCGCTTGCTGAATTAGGCGAGCTGGCTAAAAAACCTGAAGCAAACATCATTAAATTACCAAATATCAGTGCATCAGTTCCACAATTACGTGCTGTTATCAAAGAATTACAAGCAAAAGGTTACGCACTGCCAGACTACCCTGCTGAACCTAAAACAGATGAAGAAAAAGCAATTCAAGCAACGTACGACAAAATCAAAGGTAGTGCTGTAAACCCAGTATTACGTGAAGGTAACTCTGATCGTCGTGCTCCTGGCTCTGTAAAAGAATATGCACGTAACAACCCACATTCAATGGGTGCATGGAGCAAAGATTCTGCTTCAAATGTTGCGAGCATGAGCGAAGGCGATTTCTTTGGCTCTGAGCAATCAGTAACACTCGATACTGCTACTGATGTACGTATTGAGCACGTTGCTGAAAATGGCGACGTATCTGTTCTTAAAGCAAGCACGCCATTACTTGCTGGTGAAGTGATTGACGCATCTT
Source organism: Pseudoalteromonas sp. SG43-7 (assembly GCF_014164295.1). Classification (NCBI taxonomy): domain Bacteria; kingdom Pseudomonadati; phylum Pseudomonadota; class Gammaproteobacteria; order Alteromonadales; family Pseudoalteromonadaceae; genus Pseudoalteromonas; species Pseudoalteromonas sp. SG43-7. Next base: position 112,200 of record NZ_JACJEY010000003.1, on the reverse strand, counting down.
CAATCAGTATTACGAAACTACAAGCTTTCTTAGCGGCTGAAATCGATGCTGCAAAAGAAAAAGGCATTCTGTTTTCATTACATATGAAAGCAACCATGATGAAAGTATCTGATCCAATCATCTTTGGTCATGCGGTAAAAGTATTCTATAAAGACGTTTTTGCTAAGCACGGCGCTTTATTTGCTGAGCTAGGTGTTGATGTTAATAATGGTCTTGGTGATGTTTACGCTAAAATCCAAACATTAGACGATGCTAAACGCGCTGAAATCGAAGCTGATATTGACGCTGTATACGCTACACGCCCTGCAATTGCGATGGTTGATTCTGATCGTGGTATCACTAACTTACACGTACCAAGTGATGTGATTATCGATGCGTCTATGCCTGCTGCAATTCGTTCAAGCGGTCAAATGTGGAACAGTGAAGGTAAATTACAAGATACTAGCTTTGTCATTCCTGATCGTTGTTACTCTGGTGTTTATCAAGCAACAATTGATTTCTGTAAAGAACACGGTGCATTTGATCCAACCACTATGGGTAGCGTTCCTAACGTTGGCCTAATGGCACAAAAAGCTGAAGAATATGGTTCACACGACAAAACATTTGAAGCACCAGCAAATGGTGTGATCCGTGTTGTTGATAGTGCTGACAACGTATTGCTACAACACACTGTTGAGCAAGGCGATGTATGGCGCATGTGCCAAGTTAAAGATGCACCAATTCAAGATTGGGTAAAATTAGCTGTAAACCGTGCACGCGCTACCGGTAACCCTGCTATTTTCTGGCTTGACGAAAACCGTGCACACGATGCACAGTTAATCAAAAAAGTTAACGCATACTTGCCAGACCACGATACATCTGGCCTTGATATTCAAATACTTGCACCACTTGAAGCAACCTTATTCTCTCTTGCACGCATTAAAGATGGCCTAGATACTATTTCAGTAACAGGTAACGTATTACGTGATTACCTAACTGATTTATTCCCAATTCTTGAGCTTGGTACGAGTGCAAAAATGCTTTCAATCGTACCACTTATGAATGGCGGCGGTTTATTTGAAACTGGCGCGGGTGGTTCAGCACCGAAGCACGTTCAACAATTCGAAAAAGAAAACCACTTACGTTGGGATTCGTTAGGTGAGTTTTTAGCACTTGCGGCATCACTTGAGCACCTAGCTGTCAATACTGGTAACAACAAAGCACAAGTGCTAGCTGATACCCTTGATAAAGCAACAGGTACTTTCCTTGCTGAAAACAAATCACCGTCTCGTAAAGTGAAAGAAATTGATAACCGTGGTTCTCACTTCTTCCTATCTTTATTCTGGGCGCAAGAGCTTGCCAAGCAAAACGATGACAGTGAACTTAAAGCACAGTTCACACAAATCGCCAGTGATTTAGAAACCAACAAAGAACAAATCGTTAACGAACTTAACGATGCACAAGGCCCAGCTGTAAACATCGGTGGTTATTTCCAACCAAATGATGATGCAGCATTTAAAGCAATGCGCCCTAGCACAACATTTAACGATATATTAGCTAAACTAGTATAAGTATCGATTTAAATTTAAAAGGCGCTCACTGTTAAAGTGAGCGCCTTTTTTGTGGTTTTTAAATAATGTTTTATTTTTCACTGATACAAAAAGCAAAAAGGCCGCAAATGCAGCCTTTAAATTGTTCAAGTTACTAAGCTGAACGTAGTTACTTAGTATATGCGCGAGGCATATCTGAGTCAGTAGTATAACGCTTACGGAGTTTATCTTGGCGTGCTTCAGTTGAAACTTCTTCGCCGTTAATAAACATTTTAGTTACGTGACTAGTAAAATCAAATGGGTCATCGTTCCACATCACTAAGTCAGCAGCTTTACCTACCGCCACACTACCGGCATTAATTCCAAATACATCAGCAATATTCGCTGTTATCGCTTTTAATGCACCCGCTTGTGTCATGCCATAAGAAACCGCATTACCCGCGTCAAAACGCAATTGATAAACATTGTGACTGGCATCGCCTGCGATCGACAACAACACCTTTACGCCTGCTTTTTCGAGTTTGCCTGCATTATCTAAACTCGCATGTAGCGAATCAAAACTGCCTGGCAAGCTCTCCATAGAACTTACAATGACTGGAACATTTGCTTGCGCTAATTGCTCTTTTACAACCACGGCATCTTGTGCGCCTGCAATCACTAAATTAAGTGAAAACTGTTGTTTTACTTTGATTAGCTCAATAATATCTGCGGCGCGAGAAGCCGTTACTAATAGTGGCATTTCACCCGCTAATACTTTATCGAGCACTTTATCTTCAGTGCTTGGTACAGCATCGTCTTTTTTATCTTTTTTGCTGGCTTTTTGTTGATGTGCTGCTAACTTATCAATCACGTTTTTCAGCGACATTGCGCGCGAGCCTTTGCTTTTCTCACCTAAATTAACTACCAGCGCGACTTGCGTTTGCTTAACACTGTCAAACTCACCGCTTAAATCAACTACGCTGGCAAGGCCTGCAAAAATACTTTCTCCGCCATGAGGGGTGATCACATCACGGGTGATGCCACCTTTACGTGCATACGGGATCAAGCTTGAGTGAGCATTAAATGCTAGGCTTGGATCAAAATCGATCCCCGCTTTATCATCGCCAGCATCGCGAGAGCCAGCAACAGCGCCCACTTCAACTAGACCTAACTGATTCATGCTGCCAATAAAGCCAGCTGTAACAATTTGCCCTTTGGCATCAATAATCGTATCAGCTTCGACTGTTGCAGGATTAATAGCAATAATTTTGCCTTCATCCATGATGATGCTAGCGCCTTGTAAAATACCTTGCTCAGTTGAGGTATGAACAGTGGCGTTGATGATCGCGACTGATTGGGCGTTCACCGCAGTACTTGCTAACAAACCAGCAGCAACTAGCGAGAGTGAAAATGAATGTGTTAATTTTGTCATCCTAGTTACTCCTTATTTTTGACCTAACATAAAATCGCTTTGTGCTTGGAATGTATCATCGTAGCGATCATACACTTTCGCACCATCAACAAATACTTGCTCAGCTTTAGCATAAACACTAAACGGACTTTGATTCCAAATTACCACATCAGCCTGTTTGCCAGCTTCGAGTGAACCGGTTTTATCAGCTATACCTAGCGATTTTGCAGCATTCGAAGTGATCCATTTAATTGCGTGCTGTTCTGAAATATTAAACCCATTATCGTTAGCGCGGTACATTACTTTACCGGCTTCTTGATTCAAGCGCTGGATAGTGGTGTCAGAGTCTGAATGAACAACAGCACAAGAATTTTTAACCGCATCAACAATCGCTACGTTCTCTTGTACCATGTCGTAAGCTTCCATTTTAAAGCCCCACCAATCAGGCCAAAGCGCAGCACATGAGCCGTTATCTGCAAGTAAATCAGCAATTTTGTATGCTTCAATACCGTGATGGAAAGTACCCACGTGATAACCAAACTCTTTTGAAAGGTCAATCATCATTGCCATTTCTTCTGCTTTGTAACAATGATTGTGGATCCTAACTTCGCCTTCTAATACACCACGCAATGTATCGTATTTAATATCACGATGCGGCACCTCTGGATTTTTACCTGCTGCATAATCAGCATCGTATTTATCCCACGCGCGTTTATATTCAGCGGCGCCTATCCAAGCCTCACGATAACCGGCCATATTACCCATTCGTGTTGATGGTAATACTCCTTTACGCCCGTAAACACGCTTAGGGTTTTCACCACAGGCCATTTTTAAACCATACGGTGCGTCAGGGAACTTCATACCCTGCATCGTGTGCGATGGAACATTTTTTAAAGTAACCCCACGACCACCAAATAAATTAGCTGAGCCGGGTAAAATTTGTAATGCGGTAATACCGCCTTCACGCGCGCGGTTAAAGCCAGGGTCTTGCGGCCAAATTGAATGCTCAACCCACACTTCGGCAGTATTTGGGCTGGTCATTTCATTGCCGTCCTGATGAGATTCAACAGAAGGGCTTGGGTATGCTCCTAAATGTGAATGTACATCAATAAGCCCAGGTGTAACCCATTTACCTTGTGCATCAATAGTCAAATCAGCTTGTGCAGTTAGATCTTTACCGACTTGTTGCACTTTTCCGTCAACAAGTAATACATCGGCTTCTTCTAAACGCTCACCTGTACCTGTTAGTACTGTTGCATTGGTGATAAGCGTCGTGGTTGATTTAAGTACCTTATAGGTACTTGGATATGGATTTTTATTGATTGTTACTTTGTCGTCTTGTGGGCCGTTGTCTTGGCAGCCGGCAATCGCCACACCAAGTGCAACAACCAACAATGAAGGAGCAAATTTTTGCATCATATTAGTCTCTGTTGTTGTTTTTTTGTTACTTTATATAAACACACAACATAAAGCTAAAAAATCAGCTAGAGCTGCATTTATATAAGATGAATGTTATTTCTTAATATAATTGTTATACAGTTGCTCAAGTGCAGCTTCTGTTGTCAAACTTGGATCTTTACTAATAAAGTGCTTAACAGTTCGAGTTACGAAGTCTGAATTTTGTTTATGCAATTTTGAAAAATCCTTAATTAGGCAATCGCCATCTTTAGCGGCAGTCACTTTATCGTGACGATGACGATACTGACTCAAGGCTTTATTAAAATCACCTTGGTAGTCTTCTACTAAAATTTTATAAAAATCACTTTTTTGTACTTTTAATTCGCTAATACAATAATTTAAAGCTTCTTTAAAATCAGTAAAAATGGCGCCTTCGACATCAAACTCAGCCGTTTTTTCTCGCACTGTGACCTTGGCTTCTTCGGTTGCATAACTAAAACCACTAAACGCCAAGCGCTCTGCGGTTTCTTTTCCTAACGCCATACCCGCTTTAATGCTATGTGCAAACTCATCACTCATATCGCTAAGTTCATTCTCATGCCACATATTATAAACCCGCAGTGGTTTAGCATATTTGGCACCGAGTTTGTTTTTTAACTTAGTAAAGCGTTCATCAATCGTCATTAAGCGCTCGTTATGCAATATTGCATAGCATTCATAGCACGCTGGAATACTAATAAACTCAGCTTCTTCACCTAAATCAATAATGCTTTGTAGCATATGCAATGGCGGGCAATGATCGCGCTCAGTCGCTTCACAGCCACAATAAAAGCAACGGTTAAAATTATGCTGTTCACAGGCGTATGCTTGCTGATAATAACTCGCCAATGTTTTACTCACAGAGTCTCCTAATAGACAGGTATTTGATAATCAAGACGATCATAACAGGGTTGAAAAATATGTCAGTAATGCTGCACAACAAAGTGCAATGACTCTAAAGTAAATAGCATGTAAAACCTATGAAAGCAGATTGAAAAATAATTTGTTTGAAATATGTCAAAATACATACATCAAATCATTTATTATCAGATGGTTAGCTGTTATAAAACACATCCACACACGGTGTTACATCTTGTCGATTTTCATTTACAGCTTTATTTAAAAATAAAGCTAATATTTAACTCGTCAACAAGTAGACATACCAAACCACTGGAGACTGATGATGAATACTTTAACAACTGCACTTTGTACAACGTTACTTTTAAGCTCAGCAGCACTTACTACGACCAATACTGAAGCAGCACAATTTGTTGCAGCTGATAATAGCCCTGGCACTCAAGTTTGTATGGCTGTGAGCTCCAATAAACGTTTGCAACTTTATGCAACAATGAGAGACTTACGTATTAGCAAAACAACCGTAACCAATAAACTACGTTGTAACAACTTGAGTATCGCAAAATTTGCGGGAACTTACGGTTTTAATAAAACGGCAAAGTATCTAAACCTTGAAACGACAACGGGTACCTCAATTCAAGATTTAGCAAAACTAGATCAACAAACAATTATGATTGTTGCCGGTTCTAAGTAGTATGGCTAAGCAATATCAAATTTAAGCAGGCGAGTCGTTGGCCTGCTTAAAATTAATTTATATGATTGCAGCAATCAGGCCAAACAAACCACCGAATACCCCGCCCCATACAACTAACCAGCCTAAATGCTCACGGATCATGGTTTGTATAATATCTTTGACCATTTTTGGTGTCAGCTCGTCTAAACGCTCATCAACTAAGCCAGAAACCGTGTTAAACAACGAATCACTTGCGAGCCCTGATTGCGTTAATTTTTCATTCACCAAACTTTTAAACTCATCGGTTTCGCTCATATTAAGTAATGATCCACGCATTTTGTCAATAAATGCTTCGCGCATTGGCTCAACCGCGGCACTACCACCAAACATCGCTAACATGCTACCAAATTGGGAGTGCTCAATAACGTCAAGTAAGCTATCAAAAGCTGGATTTAAATCGACTTCATTGATCACTGGCTGTAGATCGACATTGATATTTTTGTTGCCTAACAATTGAGATATTTTTTGCTCTGAAAAGAACTCGGTTAAAATAAGATTTTTAATCGCCACTTTAAACCCCGCAAACTTCAGCTGGATCAAGCCCGACCCATATAACAAAGGTACTTTTTCAAATAACATATGCACTGCGAGTAAATTAGTCACTGCGCCTGAGAGTGCAAATAAGCCGATTGACAGTACAATTGCTTGGTCAAATAGAAAACCCGCCACCACTAAAATCCCGGCAATTACATTGGTAATAAGGCTTTTATTCATCATTCTCTCCACTTGGTTGTTGCATAAAGCTAAGCGCGCGCTTACAAAATATTAATTTTACTCTCAAGAGTTTGTTTATTTAACTACTTTTTGCCATAGTTTAACTATCTGTATAAAAGGTGAACAATGCTATGTGGAATACGGTTAACGAACAGATCAGCCAAGCTATGCATTTTGACTTTAAACACACTATAAAACGCCAACTGCAAAGCCCTAATAGCGATAAATTATTTCAACTCAGTGATGGTATACACCAGTATTTTGTTAAAGTAGCTCATCGTAGTGACTTAGAGCGATTTGAAAACGAAGCCCACAATTTACAACTGCTCACTAAAGAGAGCTTATTTATGGTGCCAGATTGTATCACTACAGGTGCTAATATTGAGTTTTCATTTATCGTTTTAGAATGGCTTGAACTTGACCAACAACCTCATACCAACTGGCATATTATGGGTAGCCACCTTGCAAGCCTGCATCTGAAACATCGCCAAGCCATGTTTGGTTTTGATCAGGATAATTTTATTGGCCCAACAACTCAGCCCAATCGCTGGCATAAAAAATGGAATATATTTTTTGCCGAAGAGCGCATTGGCTGGCAGCTCCAATTACTGCATGAAAAAGGCATTGATCTCGTTGACAAAGATTACTTTGTCGCCCTGATAAAAGATATGCTGCATAGTCATACCGTAAAGCCATCATTATTGCATGGCGATTTTTGGCGTGGCAACATGGGATTTATTCAATCAGTACCGAGTGTATTTGATCCGAGCTGCTATTATGGTGATCGGGAAGTTGATATTGCCATGAGCGAGCTGTTTGCTCCTTTACCTGACGCTTTTTACATCGCCTATAACAAGCATTACCCACTAACACAGGGCTATGAGCAACGTAAGTTAATTTACCAGCTTTACCCTATTTTAAATCATGCAAATATCTTTGCCGGCCACTATCTTACTGAAGCTAAACAAAAAATAGAACTACTACTGAAATAAGGTCGTTTTTATTGTCAAATAGATGTCATAAATGAATAAAGCAGACTATATTTAGGTATCGCTTAATGTTGAACAACCCCAGTAATGACAGGCGCTAGCGTTCAATTGTGGGGTGCATAACCATTTATCAGCAGCGATAAATAATTACCTTTTATTGCTCTGCTTTGTAAGGTTGAATCATTTATGAAAAACCAACTCTCACAACGGATCTGCTGCCCACATTGTGGCCATCATATTCATATTACCCTTGATGCTAGTGATGGCGATCAAGATTACTTCGAAGATTGCGCAGCATGCTGTAACCCTATCCATTTTAATATGCATATTGACTATGCTAACAGCAAGGTAGAGTTACATATAGACAGCGATGACGAACAAATATTTTAGCCTAGCATTTATATTTGACTACGAAGCCTGCTGCCGTAAGTAGTTTTCGACCGTATTGATGATGGTATAAGTTTGTTGATCAACTTCGATATTTAGCGCATCACCAATTACAGCCTTACCAATATTGGTAATAGCTAATGTCTCTGGGATCAAATGCAGCCAAAAGCCCTGCTCATCGGTTTCACCGACCGTGAGACTAGCGCCATTGACTGATACAAAACCTTTATACATCAAATACTTTTGCCATTTACTTGGTAAGCACAACTGTATTTTACAATTATCTTGTGTATGAATAATATTTTCAATCTGGGCGGTGCAGTGAATGTGACCAGATACAATATGCCCACCTAACTCAGTACCAAAAGTCATAGAGCGCTCATAGTTAACGGTACTGCCAGCAATAAGCTTTCCTAAGTTAGTTAACTGTAATGTTTCGTCAATTACATCATAGTGAACCTGAGCAAGCGGTTGATCAGAGATATTTTCTACTTTAACAACCGTTAAACAGCAACCATTAATGGCAACGCTGGCACCTAACTCAAGTTTTGTAACATATTGCTTTGCTACAGCGAGCACTAAACGCATCACACCTTGCTGCTGGTTAGTGGAAATCACCGTCGCTTGTGTTTGCACAATTCCTGTAAACATAAATCAATTCACCTTTTATTACCTAAAGTAGATACTGTTCATATTATTTCACGCTTTAGTTTACCCGATCCACGTTATTATTACTGTAACCAATAACATTGACTCATCGCTATAATTTTTGATTCTGTGCTTTATCGATTACACTATCTGCCTCTTCAGTTTACGTAGTAAGTGATATGACTTTTTGTAGTTGGGAAGCCAAACGGTTAGTTTCTCTGGCAATCCCCGTTTTTTTAGCACAAGTAACCTTAGTTTTAATGTCGGTGGTCGACACCATCATGGCAGGACAAGTGAGTCCTACCGATTTAGCAGCATTGTCAATTGCAACCGGCGTATGGAACCCCGCCATGTTGGCTCTGCAAGGCATATTATTAGCCCTGACTGGCATAATTGCGCAATTTTCCGGCGCTAACGATAAAACCGGCATCAGCCATTACTTTCAACAAGGCTTGTACCTAGCTGGTGTATTGAGTGTTATCGGTTTATCTATTGCCTATTTTGCCGATATTATTATTCTCAAACTCGATACCAGCCCTGCTATCGCCAATATGGCCTATGACTATATTCATTTTGTAAAATGGGGCATTATTGGATTTTTAGTGTTCAGTGTTTATCGTAATATTACCGAAGGCATGGGGATGACAAAGCCGGCTTTTTATATCAGCTTAATTGGTTTAGCCATCAATATCCCAGCCAACTATGTGTTTATTCACGGTATGTTTGGTATGCCCGCACTCGGTGGTGCAGGCTGTGGGATTGCCACTGCATTGGTATTTACTGCCATGGCCATCGCACAAGTTATTTATTGCCAGTTAAGTAAAAAAGTAGATGCCAAAACATTATTAGCAAACTTTCAAGCACCGCAATTACCAACCATGTGGGCAATTACTAAGGTGGGCATACCAATCTCACTTGCTACATTTTTTGAAGTCACTTTATTTGCCTGTATTCCTTTATTCATTGCGCACTTAGGTGCGGTTGCGGTAGCCGGCCATCAGATTGCTGCAAGTGTCACAACCTTGCTGTTTATGATGCCGCTGAGTTTATCTATTGCGATCAGTATTCGGATTGGCAATTTATACGGCCAACATCATTTTGAGCAGCTTAAAAAGGCTATTTCAACAAGCTATATTCTAGCCATGATCATTGCCGTTATACTTGCTGCCATAACCTTCTTTGGCCGTGACGTGATCAGTCAACTTTATACAGATGATGCACGTGTTATTGCCTTAGCAACGTCAATCATGATTCTAGCGTGTATTTATCAACTACCTGATTCCTTACAAGTAGCTGCCAACGGTATATTAAGGGGTTTAAAACACACAGCACCGATTTCGTATATAACCTTTATATCTTACTGGTTGATTGGTTTTTCACTGGGTTTTGTTTTAGCACGCACCGATTTAATAGTGCCAGCAATGGGCCCGCATGGTTTTTGGGTAGGTATCATCGTCGGCTTAAGTGTAGCCGCAGTGTTATTAATGCTCACTGTCGCGAATAGATTCAAACATGAACCACTTAAAAGCGCTTAAAAAATCGCACCAACAAGGTAACCAAACGTCACGGTTTGGTTACCTTTGTAGTTTACTTTGCTGTTTACTGCTACTTTGTGCATGCACAGATAAACCCGCTGATGTGTATTTAGAATATCAGCAGCGGCTCGCGAATGCGTTAGACAAGCCAACTCCTGATACAGCAAAACTTACCAATGTTGCGCTATCAGCTGTTAGCAACAATAAACCAACAAATGCACAACAGTTGAGCATATTGCAACTGGCACAACTTTCACACTGTAAACTCAATACCCTTATTGCTGAACATAATAGTCAACTAGGAAAACTCGCCTCTCCTGCTAGCCAGTTAATATACCAGATTCAATTTATTCAATTTGCACCACAGTGCTTAGATAGTCTAGAACCTGATTCAAAAAGTTATCAAGCCATAAGTAACGAATTACATAATAAAAAACAACAGTTATTAGATCAGTTCAAGCAGCTACTTTATAAAGACCCAGAACTAAAACGCACATGGCAGCTAACCGGCTATACACTTGATACAAACTTAGCCGGCCTTGTAGAAACCGAACTTGCGCTGCAAAGCCTAGTGAATTTAAAACAGCAAATAATACAGCAGCAATATGCACAAATAGACTCTAAAGCGCTCTATCCGCTACTGGCGCAATTGCGCCAGTTTAACTTCAATCAAGCTTTAATAAGCGCAGTACGCCAACAAACACAGCTAAATAATAGTACTAGTAATTTTTTAGCGAATATTGAGCTAAGCACACTATGCAACCCGCTAAAAAATAAACGCCAAGCACAGATCCTCAGCAACGTATTCAAGAAGTATTACTTGCAGCAGTTACAACCCTATCAGGCTCAACTATCAGGTGCTTTAGAGCGCCTAATGCCGTTGTATCAAGCATTATGGCAAGACTCCAGCCCAATACAACCGCAACTAACGGCATTACTAAGCCCAGCACAGCCAAGTAATATACTCACAGCATTTAAAGAATCCACCAAAACACACGTTATTTGGTGGCAAAAATTTTATAAAACGTGTGAAATCAGCCCAATATGAATAAAAAAACGGCAAACGAACTAAAAAAAGCGTTTCTCGCTTGATTCACTTCAGCGCACGCTATATATTAGCGACCGTTGTTAAGCAATTAGCACAACTTAAATTTATGATACGACCGTAGCTCAGTTGGTTAGAGCACTACCTTGACATGGTAGGGGTCGGTGGTTCGAATCCACTCGGTCGTACCAAATTTAAGTAAATTTTAAATAAAAGTACTATTGTAAGAAAAAGCACTACCCACTCTTGATCACCCGGTCCTGAGGCCAGTAGTTCGAATCCACTCGGTCGTACCAAATTTAAGTAAAAGTCCCATTCAAATATATTGTACGACTGTAGCTCAGTTGGTTAGAGCACTACCTTGACATGGTAGGGGTCGGTGGTTCGAATCCACTCAGTCGTACCAATTCATAAATAGAAATTATATCAAGAAAAAGCACTACCTACTCTTAATCACCCGGTCCACAGGTCGCTGGTTCGAATCCACTCAGTCGTACCAATCTTAATCACTAAAATCCTCAATTCGTAAACCTTAGCTCAGTTGATTAGCGCACTACCTACTCTTGATCACCCGGTCCACAGGTCTGTGGTTCGAATCCACTCAGTCGTATCAATTCTGAATAAATAAATTAAAAAATGCCCGCCACGATTTGACTCTACACAGAAGATCAATGATTCAAATATTAAATACCCTGCTCTTTCCTTCGCCATACAAATGCGCTTGATTGCTTATTGAAAATAGTAACATTTTCATATTCATCACTTGCTCTGCCAGCTAAGCCATAGCATACATGCAGTGGTAATAGATGCTCTTCTCGCGGATGACAATAACGTGCATGAGGCGCTTTATGCCAGTTTTTCATCATTAAATTACGCTTTGGTTCAGGCAAGGTGTTATCACTTAAGGTCGATCGTAGCCACTGTTCAAATTCGTGGTTATTGATTTGGCTCTGCTGATTATCCTGCGCGAAAAATGCCTGCATGTTATGAAACGAAAAACCAGAGCCAATAACTAATAAGTTTTCATAATCCAAAGATTGCAACGCTTTACCGATTGCTAAGTGCTGTGCAGCATCTAAGTTATTCACTAGTGATAGTTGAATCGCGGGTATATCGGCTGCTGGGTACATTAATGTTAAAGGCACATACAAACCATGATCGTAACCGCGATGATGATCTAACTTCGCTTCAATACCAGCATGTTGTAACACTTGTTGTACTTTTTCAGCTAACTTGGGCTCTCCCTGACTTGGGTATTGCACTTGATAGGCAGCTGGCGGAAAACCATAATAATCGTAAATCATCCCCGGTGCTGCATTGGCAGTAATAGTCGCTACTGACTCTTCCCAATGAGCGCTAATTAATAAAATGGCACTTGGTTTTTTTAGCGTGCTTGCAAGTGATTTTAAATAAGCAACCAATTGTGTATGGTTTGGTTCATTTAACAGTGGCATTGGGCCGCCACCATGAGAGATAAATGCAATGTCTACATTATTCATAGTTACTCCAAACAAGCTCACTTAACATGAGCAAGTAAACCTTGATAGTTAAACTAACGCAAAGCTAAGACGCGGATTTATCCGTAATCCACGTCATTTCATAATAGTGATTAAACATGCTTGGACTGTAACTGCCTAGACGTTAATTTATTCGCTATAAAGTTATCAATACTAAAACGACCACCACCTTGTAATGTTAGCGCAATCAGTACTACAAACAGTGTCAGTGCATATTCGTAGCCGTTATTTGCCATAAACAAGCCATTGTCTATATGTACTGAAAAAATAGCCACTAGCATGGTAAATGCTGAAATAAGTGCAGCAGGACGCGTCAATAACCCAAGTAATAATGCTAAACCGCCAAAAAATTCAGCACTGCCTGCGAGTAATGCCATTAAATAACCTGGAGTAATACCGATACTCGCCATCCATTGACCTGTTCCTTCCAGACCATAACCACCAAACCAAGCAAACAATTTTTGTGATCCATGTGCAGCTAAAATCAAACCAATTGGCGCGCGAAGTATTAAAGCGGCAAGTCCTGCATCTGATTTTAGTATCGTGTTTATTAGTTTCATTATTTGTTCCTCTTTAGCAAAGTATTTATTTACGTTTTAATTAGACCCTGTTGGGATAAGTACACTTTACTATCAATGTCATGGCGGAGTAAGATGACAAATAAAGAATGATTAACAACAAAATGTTGTTAATAAATTTAAATATGAGAAAAATTATGGATAGAATTGATGCAATGCGGGCCTTTGTATCTGTGGTGATCGAAGGTGGTTTTAGCAATGCAGCAACAACCTTACAACTTTCACCACAATTGGTTAGTAAGTACGTTTCTAAACTAGAAGAACGCCTTGCTGTACGGTTACTTAATCGCACTACCCGTAAAGTGAGCCTCACAGAAGCTGGCACTCATTATTTTCAGCATGCGCAACAGATATTGTTAAGCATTGATGAAATGGATTCACAATTAGGGGGCTTACAGCAGCACCCAACCGGAACTCTGAGAATAAGTGCTCCGGTGTCGTTCGCGTTAAAACACATGGGTAAATTAGTGACTGAGTTCCAATCACATTACCCTTTTGTTAATGTTGATTTGCAACTGAACGACCGCAAAGTTGACATTGTTGATGAAGGTTATGATGTAGCACTGCGTATTGGTCGACTCAAAAGTTCGTCTTTGATTGCCAAGCAGGTCGCGCCCATTAGATTAATTTTATGTGCCTCACCTGACTACCTTGAAAAACATGGTACTCCTGAAAAACCTGAAGATCTAAAAAACCACCGATACTTGCATTATAGCTACACAGAAATGGATACTAAAGACGAAATATATCAGTGGTTACGGGTAAAAAATACGCAACGTAGTAGCGAGTTTCAAAGTAATAATGGGGATGTATTAGTTGATTGTGCTATCGCCGGTGCAGGGATCGCATTACAGCCTACATTTATCGCCAGTGAAGCCATTAATAGTGGCAAGTTGATCGAAGTTTTACCTCAATTTGCAACGGGATCTGTTGGTTTATATGTTGTTTATGCCCACCGAAAATTACTACCACATAAAATCAGGTGTTTTATTGATTTTATTAACGGATACTATGGTACGCCGCCATATTGGGACAAAGCAATCGTTTAATCAGTAAAGCCAAACCGCAGTGTAAGCATAATTAAACTGCGTTTTGACGCACCTAAAATTAACGCAAAATCACCAGCGGCAGTTGGGTGTTTTCTATCATTTTTAGGGTATTACTGCCCAAAAAAGCATGTGCTATTTTTGAATGCGAAAAGGCCCCCATCACCAGCATTTCTATTTCATTTTTAGCTTTATATGCCATTAAAGAACTAAAAATATTACCTTCTAAAATACTTGATTTGACTTCAAAACCACTTTCAATAAGCAACGCTTCGGTGCGTTTAAATTTTTCCAACAAATCATGTTTGCCATTTTCTACAGTCACTAAATGACACGTTAAATGATGCAACAAGCCACCAGCAATAATCTGTTTAACCATTTTATCTGCTGTTTCTCGTCCATCATAAGCAAGCATAAAGTTGTTCGGCTCACTAAAGTGACGATTGGCAATTAAAATAGGTGTATGAACATGGCGAATAACCTGCTCAATATGCGACCCAATAGCTTTAAAATTCTGTTCGTGAGTTTTACCGCTTCGGCCAATAACAATCAGTCGCGCTGCATCTTCAAGGTCGCAAATTGCCTCAACAATACCGCTATGGCGCTGCTTACTTTCAATTGACTTACACCCTTGTTGGCTAGCAAATACACTCGCGTGATCTAACATTTCTTTGCCTATTTGCAATGCTAATTTACTGCGTTGCTCATCCAGTGTCGCCATCTCTGATAATAATGATGTAGTTGCACCAAAACCAATTATGCCACTTAAGTCGTCAATCACAGCAGCGTTTTGTTTTTCTATGGCATGCAAAAATAGCATCGATTTATTAAGTTTCTTGGCCGCCCAAATCCCCGCCTTACACAC
Source organism: Pseudoalteromonas sp. SG43-7 (assembly GCF_014164295.1). Classification (NCBI taxonomy): domain Bacteria; kingdom Pseudomonadati; phylum Pseudomonadota; class Gammaproteobacteria; order Alteromonadales; family Pseudoalteromonadaceae; genus Pseudoalteromonas; species Pseudoalteromonas sp. SG43-7. Next base: position 96,932 of record NZ_JACJEY010000003.1, on the reverse strand, counting down.
ATCATCTGTGTAAACTGAGCCATCTATACAAGTAATAATTTTATTCATTGTGTTCTCCTTAATGGCCTGCCATGAGTTTTTCAACTTCTTCAGGGTCATTGTGAACGCCAAATTTGTCAACAATCGTTGCTGTCGCGTCGCTCATACCAATAATCTCGACCTCTGCACCTTCGCGTCTAAATTTAATCACAACTTTATCAAGCGACGACACTGCCGTAATATCCCAAAAATGCGAATGGGTTAAGTCAATCACTACTTTAGCAACGACCTCTTTAAAGTCAAACGACTCAAGAAACTGCTCTGAGGATGCAAAAAACACCTGTCCAACAACCTGATATACTCGTTCATTAGCAGATGATTGCGCTGGCTTTACAACCATAAAACGACCAATTTTATTGGCGAAGAATAGTGTCGCCAATAGCACACCGACCAATACTCCCATGGCCAAGTTATGCGTTGCGACAACAACAACGACCGTGGCAACCATTACGATGTTACTTGATAATGGGTTTTTCTTTAAATCTCGCAGTGAACTCCAAGAAAAGGTGCCTATCGACACCATTATCATCACGGCAACCAATGCCGCCATTGGGATTTGCTTTAGCCATTCATCTAAAAACACCACCATAAGTAGCAGAAAAGTACCCGCGGTAAAACTTGATAAGCGGCCACGGCCCCCTGATTTTACATTAATGATCGACTGGCCAATCATCGCACAGCCGGCCATTCCTCCCATTAAACCTGAACCTATGTTCGCGATCCCTTGACCTTTACATTCACGATTTTTATCACTAGCGGTATCGGTTAAGTCGTCAACAATTGTCGCTGTCATCATCGACTCCAATAAACCAACGACAGCAAGGCCAAATGAATAAGGAAGAATTATTAGCAGTGTGTCGAGGTTAAAAGGCACATCAGGCCATAAAAATATTGGTAAGGTATCTGGTAACTGGCCCATATCGCCAACAGTTCGAATCTCAAGTCCTACCAACATTGCAACCAAAGTTAAAACCACGATACACACTAGTGGTGATGGAATTGTTCTGCCTATCACCGGTAAGTAAGGGAATAAATAAATGATCCCAAGACCCGCAGCCGTCATCGCATAGACATGCCATGTTACATTCGTCAGCTCCGGCAGCTGTGCCATAAAGATAAGAATTGACAACGCATTTACAAAGCCTGTAACCACGGAGCGAGACACAAAGCGCATTAAACTCCCCAGTTTTAAATAGCCTGCAATAATTTGTATCACACCGGTGAGTAATGTCGCTGCCAAAAGGTATTCTAAACCATGCTCTTTAACTAAGGTAACCATCAGTAAAGCCATAGCGCCAGTAGCGGCAGAAATCATCCCTGGTCGTCCACCCACTATCGAAATAACCACGGCAATACAAAATGAAGCATACAAACCGACTTTAGGATCCACGCCCGCTATAATAGAAAAAGCAATCGCTTCTGGTATTAGCGCAAGCGCCACCACAGTACCTGCTAATAAGTCCCCTCGGATGTTAAAAAGCCAATCTCGTTTTATTTTTTCTAACATAAAAAACCTTGTCATGTAGTTAACATTAACGCGCATACAGCAGTCAATAAAACACCGACAATGCTTTACTAAACGATGACAACCGCATTTTCATTAATGTTTTTTTATTTATTAAAACGGCACATAAATGCCTACCAATGTTTGGTATATAGGTATCACGCAGCGGTGATTTAGAGGAGGAATAACTTAGGGCGGCGTTAAACGCAAAACATTGTTCCTTATGTAGAATGAATAAATTATCGTCTTTATTCTTGCATCTAACGTATTTTTAAGCAAGCCAAGTAACTTTTGTGTAGGCGCTGATAGCTGCTGTTACTCCTTACCTTGCCAATAAAAACACATAAAAAACATGCCATCATTTACCCGTTCCTTTTCAAACGGCTGCAACGATAAACATTGCCAATGCATTTTAGTTATCGTCTTTTTAAGTTGTTAAATGCATATATGCGACTAAGCTTTAGTAATAATTACGAAAACTTATCAAATAAATGAAAAAGTACTTAGTCTTTTTATTGTTATTTTGCGGGTTCACACAGGCAACTATGACCCCTGTTAGTTACCAAGTGGGTAAGCAAACAATCATTGCGCCAGCAGTACGATATGAATATGGTTATGCCTATAACATTGGTGGCAAAAGGCTTTTAAAACTAGTCACGTTAAATTGGGCTCCTTATATCGATGAATCATTGTGCAACAATGGCTGGCTGTTTCAATTAACCGTTAAACTGTTGCTGCAAAAAGGCTATGGTGTGCATATTGAATTTTTTCCATGGGCGAGAGCGGTTAGAGCAGCCGAGTTAGGAAAAGCGGATATTTTATTTCCCGAGTATTTTATTGATGATGCCATTATGTCAGATAATAGGCCGAGTAAAACACGCAATGATTTACTGGCTTTATCCTCAGCAGTTCCTGGTGGTAATTTGTCACTGATCGCACTCAGAGGTAATAACTCAAACTATAACGGCAGTTTAGAGTCAATAAAAGATCAAATTATTGGTGTGGTCCGATCATATAAAAACACCCCTGAACTCGATGAGCTGATTGATTCAAAAAAAATTAATACCATTATTGCCAATAATGAGTATCAGCTAATTCATTTACTAATGAGCCTGAGAGTCAACCTGATTGTAGCCGATTATGATGTGTTAATTGCCAGTATTGAAAAATCTGTCGCTTCAGCAAAAGAAAAGCAACAAATGAAAAACGCTCTGGTTCCATTATCCCCTGCTCTCGCTTACAAACCATTGTATTACATGGTAAGTAAAGCAAATCCACAGTGGCAGGAAATTTTAGCCGATCTCAATAACGAGATAAGTAAAATGAAAGAGCAAAGAACACTTTTAGCCTATATCGAAAAAAATAAGCAACAGTGTAGCCGATAATAGTAAAGCGCTTAAATATTAGCAAATAAGCGCCTTTATACTACTAAAACAACGACTCAAATGTCCCATCAGGAAATAATATACCAGGCACCCCTCTTACCGCTGTTACATCTGCGATTTGTGTATCGCCAAAATATAATCCACCACTGTAGTTGCGACCTTTTTGCTTAACATCTAACCAGCGACCTTGAGCACCGTGGATCACAGCATTAATATTATTGCCTACTGTACGTAAGTTAATTTCAAGTGCTCTATTCTTTAGCCGTAAGGCAATCTCTGCATTGGTAATATCAGCTAAACGATTCAAACGACCAACATAAGCAAACTGAAAATCCGGTGCGCCATTTAATGGCGTTATCAATTGCACAGCAAATGCAAGATTCTGTGTAGCTTCATTTATAAATGGCGTTGCTTCGATTGCTTGTAAGTTAAACTGTGTCGTTTGATTTTCACTAACAAGCTGACCTTTAAAGTCAAAACCAGATACCACTGTCACAAGCTCTTCAAAAGGAGTAACGAAGCGATCGGCGTTTAGCTTTATGTCACCTGTTAACACACCGCTATTGGCGTTTTCTAATGATACCGTTGTCTCTATATTCAGCTGCCCGGTTGTTTCACTTTGATCATTTGAAAATGGATCGTCAGTACCATCAAACGACAGCACTAAATCACTCACATCGGCGTTTAGTTGAGTATCTTGGCCTATCACTTTAGCACTCATAATACCGGAGACTTTATTACCCAACAGTCCACTTACTTGCCATTGTGGAATATTCAAATCTAGTTGTACGTCATGATCATCATACTGGCCACTAATAGCCCAAGAATAAGGGGATTGTTGGTAGTTTATTGTCAGTCCCTGTAAATTATAAACACCTGCGTCGGTATTATTTAATGGCGAAAAATTATAGAGCACGTCATAAAGCACATTCCCTAAAACGATAATAGCTTGTTGCGAGTCTTCGCCTAATATTGTTTCAAATTCAGTCAGCTTTTGTTTGAGCTCATCACTGTACGTTTGCTCTTGTAAGCGTGCCACACCTATTATATTACGCACATCTTCGAGTAACTCACGAGAGTGTAATTGCTCTTCATCTCGTTCTTGTGGCGAAATATTGCTAGCACTCCCAATCATAACGAGCTGCTGTTTGACCTCTCCAACGACGGATTGTAATAATTGATTACCATCTTCATTAAGTAAATTCTCTGACACATAGCGATCTGCAAAAGTACGATAAAGTGGCAAACTTGCTAACTGGGCCTGTTGTTCTACCACCGTATTATTGGCTGTATTTAAGCTCGCCTCGATATCCGCAGCTCTTTTTAAGATCACACCAAAAGTCAGTGCATTAGTAAGCACCTCAGCTTCAAGGTTGTCATTTAGTTGGCTGTGAGTAAGGTGATAAAAAGGTGTCGCACTCAAGCTCTGCGTGGTTATGCTTATGTCTAAGTTATTGTCGCTAATCACTGAGCTGATCGGTGATAAATAGACCTTATTTTCGCCCGGAGCTGCAAAAAAATCAGCACGGTAACTTAATGTCATATCCATCACTTCTTGATAATCAATACGACGATTGGCATTCCCATCATTCGGATTATTTCGGACTGTGCGACCACAACCTGCAAAACTTGGACATGTTAACGTCGTTGCATTTGAGGTAAATTCAACATGATGAAAATTTAAAGTTGTGGCTGATAAAGTAACATCGTTAATATCTGCAACGTCAATATTTTTTATAGAGCCCGTGTTATCATTGATGATCGTTAATGTACCCGCAGTGGATTGCCAAGGAGCAATATAAAAGCTTACCGTAGAAGACGTTTCCAGCATGGCCGGTAAAGTATCTGCTGTGCCATTATCTGATGAGCCACCACAACCAACTAATGACATAAGTAAACTAACTGATATAAGTTTTTTAAACATCACAAGTCCTTAAAACGCTAACTTCAGGTACCAATTTACATTGGCATAATACGCTTTATCAATATCGAGATTATCAGTCTGTATATTGAAACCAAAATAATCGTTCTCGATACCAAGCAAAAATGCTTCACTTTTTATTTCATAACCACCAATTACTGCCCAATGATCCCAAAAGTGCATGCGTGCTTTTAATTGAGAAAACGTATCTTGATCAAATTGTTTAACCATCAGCTCAGTAGAAAACAAATCGTTAATGCGATAATCTGCATAAACTTTGATACGCACCGGCATATCAAATTTATGCGTGACTTCGTTGTCATACTCAGACGTTGCTAAGCGTACTGTTGGCTCAGTGACAATATCCCCATCATCGTTTTCAGTAAACGGGACCTCTGTTGTATAACCATTTGCAAAACCGCTTTTTTCATACTCAGTTTCATACAGTAAGTCTTGTGCAAGTAGCCCAACGCTTAAATCATGGTTTATTTTCCAATTAACGGCTAAATCAACGCTGTACCCTAAGCCGGATGGGTTCTCATCTGGAGTAAATCGCTTAAATAAAATATCTTTCGAAAAATAAGAGTCGACCGTTAATGCGCCTTGGATCTCATCACTATAAACTGTGCCTTCGACTTTCAGATCTTGAAAATGCGTACTAGCAAAAACCGTTAATTTAGGCGTTATTGTTAATGCGTCAGAGTCTAAAAATTTGAAATCATATGAAACAAACAACCCATTGGTGGTTGATTGCTTACCGTCTAGGTAATAAACATAATTTCTATCTTCAAAAGGCAGGTCATTTTTTTCAGTATGCAAATAACGCGCGGTATCCGCATCAAAGCTTAAAACATAATCAAAGCGGCTTTGATAACCGACTTTAAAATTTCCATAGCCAACACCAAACTCAAAAACATTATAAGTAAAGGCGCTATCACCGGATGTTAATGGAGCATCAAAATCATCTATAAATGCTTTAACTGGTTGGGTCTCTGTGTACACTTCTGAATCGAATGTGGTAAAGACTTGAAACTGCTCTGCAGCGTAACTAATAGGGGTAATTAAAAAAGCGGAAAATCCTAACGTGAGAATTTTTTTTTTCATACTTATTTCACTTGTTATTATTTTAGCTAAGAGGGAGAGTACTCTCCCTCTTAAAGTTACTTTTACTTAGACGAATCTAAGAAAGTAATATCTGTGTAATCGATGACTTCGCCATCATAATATTTAACAGATATACCATTTGTTATTTCTGTAACCTGTCCGAATTCCGTAATCATATTATTGAAATTAGCATTAACAGACCCAGAGAAATCTTCACCATCTCGAGCGCCAATGAACAACTCGTAACCAAACCCATTATGTAATTGAATTTCTAATCCGTAAAGGTCTTCTTGATAGTTACCATCAATAGAAATAGTTGCGGTAAAGTTAAGGCCTGAAGTTAATCCTGAAGCCGTAATTGCAGCTATACTAGAAGAGTCGGTTCCTGCTAATGAAAGTGTACCCACAAAACCAGAATCACCATCAATTATTTCGACTCTGCTCCAACCATTTACAGCCAATACAGTTCCATCAATAGCCGTATCTGAGTTAACTTCTTCCTCAAAGTCAATTGCTAAACATGAGTCAGATTGCTCTGTTGAGATTACGCCATAGTAAGCATCAACACAATCTTCTAAAGCATCACTCATGTTAGCTAGTGTTTCGATTTTAATAACCGCACCATCTTCGCTTTTTATCATACCACCAAAAGCAAAAATAAGTGCTTTGTTGTTGATGGAGCCATTCACAGTAACCTTTTCGCCTGTTACTGTATTCATAAGATCCAGCTCTAAATCATCTTTATCAAAACTGTAAGTCCAAGCTGGATAGCGAGTTGAAACCACATCAACTCCTTCATCGCCATAATCCCATGCTTCAGTCAATACGTCGTAGATTACTTCTGAAATATCAAATAAAGCTTGGCCACCAGTTTTAGTTATAAGCGTAGCACTACGCGCTTGTTCTGTTCCTGCTTTTACCTTAACTAACAGCTCAAACTTAGCAATTGTGGATTTAGCATTTGTTTCAAGAGTTGTAGCTGTTGTAAGAGCAGTAGCGGCTTTATCTGCAAGTTCAGTTGCAAACGCAGTACTTAATTTTGCAGCTGCTGATAATTCAGCGGCCATTGTTTTATCAATTTCTTCGGAAGCAATCGCCGCTAACGATGCAGCAGCAGTTTCAGCTTGGTCAGCAGCACTGGCAAGTTCATTTGCTTTAGTACTAAGAGCCATAGCCTGGATAATTGCAGATTGTGCCGATGCAAGAGCAGCTACAGCATTTTCTTTTGTATCAAGCATTGCTGCATCAACAGCCATCATAGCCGTCGATAAATCGGCTTGAGCAACCATTGCAGCTGAATCAGCTGAACCTAGTGAGGCATTGGCAACACTAGCATTATTTTTGGCAACATCTAGTGCTAATTCAAATGCTGCTACAGCCTCATTAGAACGTGCTTCTTCTTCTGCAATACCTTTAATTAACGTAACAACGGCAGAAAGTTGTGCTGTTATGGCATTGACTAACACATCTGATTTATCTGTTAGTTGCTGATATTCATCCCCTAAACCTGCGGCAGTGCTGGCAATTGAAGTGGCTGAATTAAGCGCAGCAGAAAGCTCTACTTGCAATTGGCTATACGCTACTTTATTACCCGATAAAGTGAATACTGCTGAACTATAAGCGAGTACTTTATCCGTTGTATCTAAACCTGCATCCCCCAATTCTTTAACTGTATTGAGTTCAGTCACGCCCTTAGAAACGGAAGTTGTAGCAGTTGCTAATGCGCTAGTGATAGTTGTTATTTGTGATTCTAATTCTGCAGCTACTTTAGCTACAAAGTCATCACCAGCATCACAGTTATCTTCACAGCCAATCTTCTCTAATGCTTTTTTTACTTCTTTTGCGGTTTCATTTAAATCTTTATCTAAGCCTTTTTCTTTTGCTTTTGCTTGCACATCTTCAACAGCTTTAGTGGCTTTATCTTTGAGTTTTGCAATCTCATCAGGATCGGTAATACCTAAGTTTTCAGCAACTTTAGTAAATGCTTCATCAATGCCTTCACCTGTTACTACTGCGGCAAAAATAAGGCTAGTATTCTCAACGGCTTTTTGTAGTTCAGCTGCAATCTTTTGGACAATTTCATTGTCACTGTTGCTTACTTTGCCTTCTTTAACCGCGGCAGACAAACTTGCAATCAGGTCTTTTAATGAGCCATTGGCACCCGCCCCAGCAACAGACTGCAATGAAACGGCAGTTTGAACTAATGCCAAAGTACCTGCATCCAGTGAATCACCTTCGCCAATATCACTGAAGTCAACCGCACCACCAAGAGAAATATCACCAAGTAAAGAAGCTGCTTTAATTGCGGTATCAGGGCCTAATATTTGAATTAATGTTTTTAAACTTGCCGCTGCAACTGCTTCATCGGAGACTGTTGAACCATCTTTAGCGCCATCTAACAATATTTTTGCTGCAATACTTGTATAAAGAGTCACATTAGCAAAGTACTGCTGTGCACCACTCCCATCACCTTCCGCAAAATTAATACCACGAGCACTTGCAGGCGCTACTGGCGCTTTAATAAACTTAACAACCTGTAGTTCAAGATCGTCTTTGTACCATTCGCCAAAATCAATCGCAGTATCACCATTATTTATCATCCCAGCGTCTTCAGATGCTGCTGGGGCTTCATCATAGCTGCCACAACCAGTAAATGAATCACATTTAACCATACTGTCATCATCTTCTTTCGACGTACTCACCGTAATATAAAGTGCTCCCGTAAAGCCGTCTTCAAGGTAAATATTATAGGCACCCGTGATTGATGTCATTGTCTCAGTTGGATTAGCTGCCGCAACCATTGCCTGTGCTTTGGCATCAGCATCAGCTTGAGAAGTCGTCGATTCTGCAGTATAGCTTGCATCAGACGCAGCCTCTAAACGATACGCAACGGGAACAGGTTCACCCGAGTCATCGACTGTAGAGACTGTCACTACAGCATTTTTTAACGAACCTTTTACCGCTTTCCCAGATACTTGGGTATTAAAATTAGTGCTGACTTCGCCTTTATATACTGTAACTGGGTCAGGCTTGTTATAGTTATTATCATTATCTGAACCACAACCAGTTAGGCCGAGAGTCAATGCAACCGAGGCTGCAATTGGGGTAAATTTAATTATTCTTTTCGCCATGAAAATCTCCTTGAGTGCTTGTTAGCAAATAGCATTACTGAAATCGTAGCCTATATTAATATCAACAGTCATTTAAGTTAAAATTATGTATCAAACCGTATCAAGTTAACGCAATAAGCTACTTTGTTATTACATGTTATCAACTTACCACCAATATATGACAATTTATGGAAAAATGTAATTTTAATTACACCTGTAAATAATCAACTGACAGGCTCAAAGAATTTATATATCCAGTAAGAAAATAAAAAATAAAAACATTTAAAAACAAGTCTTTAATTATTTTTCATTTGTTTTTTAATTGATTGGGGAACAGATAAGAGATGAAATGTTAACCTAAAGATGTAAAATCACGCAAATCCATTTACATTCATTCACATAAATAAGAGAGGAAAAGTAACTTAGCAGTCACTTTTCGTTTTATTACATTAATTAATTCGCCTCAGGTACTCGGACAACGCCTTCCATTAGCACACGAGCACTGCGACTCATACTGGCCTTGGTAACCTGCCACTTACCGTTTTGAAGTATCGCTTGCGCGCCTACAGTTAATGTACCTGACGGATGGCCAAAATTAACTTCGCTCAACTGACCGCCACCAGCTGCAAGATTAACGAGCGATCCTGCTATCGCAGCTGCGGTGCCGATTGCAACAGCGGCAGTACCCATCATGGCATGATGAAGTTTCCCCATCGACATGGCACGTACCAGTAGGTTGATATTATCACTGTGAATTTCTTTACCGCTTGAAGCTAGGTATGTCATTGGTTTATTAATAAATGCCACTTTTGGTGTATGTTGACGCGCTGCCGCCTCACTAATATGAGCGATCAAGCCCATTTTAACTGCCCCATGCGCTCTAATAGACTCAAGCTTAGCTAATGCTTGTTCGTCATTATTTATATCATCTTGAAGTTCAGTGCCGGTATAGCCGATATCTGCTGCATTAACAAAAATAGTAGGGATACCCGCGTTGATCATAGTGGCTCTAAGTACACCAAACTCAGGGACTGCTAGTTCATCGACCACATTGCCTGTTGGAAATAGCGCTCCATCGCCATCCGCTGGCTCAATGAACTCTAATTTCACCTCAGCGGCGGGAAATGTCACCCCGTCGAGTTCAAAGTCACCCGTTTCTTGTACTTCACCGTTGGTCATTGGCACATGCACTAAAATGCTTTTTTTAATATTAGCTTGCCAAACTCGCACTATAGCCACACCGTTTTCTGGAATACGGCTAGCATCAACAAGACCATTACTAATTGCAAATGCGCCAACTGCAGAAGTTAAATTGCCGCAGTTTCCGCTCCAATCAACAAACGCTTTATCAATAGCAACTTGGCCAAATAAGTAATCAACATCGTGATCAGCTTGCTCACTTTTACTTAAAATAACGGTTTTACTGGTACTAGAAGTAGCCCCCCCCATACCATCGGTTTGTTTGCCATATGGATCTGGGCTACCAATCACTCGCAGCAATAAATTATCTCGCACAGAACCTGCCACTTGTGCAGCCTCTGGTAAATCGCTGAGATTAAAGAATACCCCTTTACTAGTGCCACCGCGCATGTAGGTGGCAGGTACTTTAATTTGTGGTTTAAATGTCATAGCTGTTTTCCTTATACACTTTGCGTGGCTTCTAAAAAGTCTTGAGCAAAGCGTTGTAATACGCCACCTGCAGCATAAATGGATAGTTCTTCTTGAGTATCAATACGGCACTTTGTTGGCACATTTAATACTTCACCATCAGTGCGGGTAATCGTTAAATTAACGCTCGCACCTGGTGTTAATTCACCAGTTACATCGTAACTTTCACTACCATCTAGCTTAAGCGTTTTACGGGTGGTGCCCGCTTTAAATTCCAGCGGTAATACCCCCATACCAATTAAGTTAGTACGGTGTATACGCTCAAAACCTTCTGCAGCAATAACTTCAACGCCTGCTAAACGCACGCCTTTGGCTGCCCAATCACGAGAAGAACCTTGGCCATAGTCAGCTCCTGCAACAATAATTAATGGTTGTTTGCGCTGCATATAGGTTTCGATTGCTTCCCACATCCGAGTAACTGTGCCCTCAGGCTCAATACGGGCATATGAGCCTTGTTTCACTTCGCCATTTTCAATCACCATTTCATTAAGTAATTTAGGATTAGCAAAGGTTGCACGTTGTGCAGTTAAATGGTCGCCGCGGTGCGTTGCATACGAGTTAAAGTCTTCTTCTGGCACACCCATATGCGTTAAGTACTCACCTGCTGCACTACTGGCCATAATTGCATTTGACGGTGATAAATGATCAGTTGTGATGTTATCGCCAAGTACCGCTAATGCGCGCATACCTTTCATGGTACGCTCACCAGCGAGTGCGCCTTCCCAATATGGCGGGCGGCGAATATAAGTACTTTGTGGGCGCCAATCGTAAAGTGGGTCGTTATCTTCACCGTAATCAACGGTTAAATTAAACATCGGCTCGTAAACCTTCTTATACTGCTCAGGTTTTACGCTTTGTTTAATCACTGCATCAATCTCTTCATCTGATGGCCAAATATCTTTTAAGGTTACGTCATTGCCCTGCAGGTCTTGTCCGAGTACGTCTTTTTCAATATCAAAACGAATAGTTCCTGCAATGGCATAGGCAACTACTAATGGCGGAGACGCTAAAAATGCTTGCTTAGCGTATGGGTGAATACGGCCATCAAAATTACGATTACCAGAGAGCACTGCCGTGGCGTATAGGTCGCGATCAATCACTTCTTGTTGAATAACGGGATCAAGCGCGCCACTCATACCGTTGCAGGTAGTGCACGCAAAGCCAACAATACCAAAACCAAGTTGCTCTAATTCTGACAGTAATTTGGCATCTTCAAGATACGATTGCACTGTTTTTGAACCCGGTGCTAATGAGGTTTTAACCCATGGCTTGCGAGTTAAGCCCTTCGCATTTGCATTACGCGCAATAAGACCAGCTGCAATGACGTTACGTGGATTACTGGTATTCGTACAACTAGTGATAGCAGCAATAATACAGGCACCGTCCGGCATTAAACCATCTTCATTTTCAACAACCCCAGAGATCCCCTGCACTGCCAAATCACTGGTTGAAACACGGCGATGCGGATTTGACGGTCCAGCAATATTGCGGCCAACGCTTGATAGATCAAATTTTAATACCCGATCGTACTGCGCTGTTTTTAGGCTGTCGCTCCACAGACCGGTAGTTTTTGCGTAATTTTCAACTAAGGCAATTTGCTCTTCTTCACGTCCTGTTAGGCGTAAGTAATCAATGGTCATCTGGTCGATATAAAACATCGCTGCGGTGGCACCAAATTCTGGTGTCATATTTGAGATAGTAGCGCGATCGCCTAATGTCAATGCATCTGCGCCTTCACCATAAAACTCTAAATAGCTTGATACGACACGCTGGCCACGTAAAAACTCAGTGATCGCAAGCACGATATCCGTTGCTGTAATACCCGGTTGACGTTTGCCACTGAGTTCAACACCAATTATATCAGGCAAACGCATATAAGAGGCGCGGCCAAGCATCACGCTTTCGGCTTCAAGGCCGCCAACACCTACTGCAATGACACCTAACGCATCAACATGCGGTGTGTGGCTATCAGTACCGACTAAGGTATCAGGAAAAGCAATCCCATCGCGGCTTTGGATCACCGGCGACATTTTCTCAAGGTTGATTTGATGCATAATGCCGTTACCCGGTGGGATCACATCAATATTTTTAAACGCAGTTTTGGTCCAATTAATAAAGTGGAAACGGTCATCGTTACGTCTATCTTCAATAGCGCGGTTTTTTTCAAAAGCATCAGGATCAAACCCAGCGTATTCAACGGCTAATGAGTGATCAACAATCAACTGTGTTGGTACTACTGGGTTAACTTTAGCTGGATCGCCGCCTTTGGCCGCAATGGCATCACGCAAGCCAGCTAAATCAACCAGTGCTGTTTGTCCCAAAATATCGTGACAGACTACGCGCGCGGGATACCAAGGGAAATCTGAATCTTGTTTGCGTTCGATAAGCTGCGACAGAGCTGCGGTTAGCATTTGCGGCTCGCAGCGGCGTACTAAATTCTCTGCTAAAACACGTGATGTATAGGGTAAGGCTGCGTACGCACCAGCCTTAATTTCATCAATTGCTGCTTGGGTGTCAAAATAATCGACATTAGAGTTAGGTAAGGGTTTTCTGTATTTAGTATTGTTTATGATAGTCATTACAAGACTCGCTAATTTGGTGACGGTGGTCGCACACGTATAGCGTGTTTAAGGGATGTATGAAAAAAGAGGCCTTAAAAACTATGCGCTAGTGGCAATGTGCAAAAAAATAAAAGGTGAGCGTATTTTCGCCCACCTTTAATAGTCTTAACGTGATTCGATTGGCGTATAACTACGCGCTTCTGGCCCAGTGTAATCTGCACTTGGGCGAATAATACGGTTATTAGCGCGTTGCTCTTTTACGTGTGCGGTCCAGCCTGTTACACGGCTCATAACAAAAATAGGGGTGAATAACTTAGTTGGAATGCCCATAAAGTGATACGCCGATGCATGGAAAAAGTCTGCGTTACAAAATAACTTCTTCTCACGCCACATAATTTCTTCGCAGCGCACTGATACTGGATAAAGTACCTCGTCACCTAGCTCTGCAGCGAGTTTTTCAGACCACTTTTTAATGATCACATTACGTGGATCTGATTCGCGATAGATTGCGTGACCAAAGCCCATAATTTTATCTTTACGCTCCAGCATGCCCATGATTTCTTGCTCTGCATGGTCTGCATCTTTAAAGCCTTCAATCATATCCATTGCCGCTTCATTCGCGCCGCCATGTAATGGGCCACGTAACGTACCAATGGCACCTGTTACACAAGAGTGAATGTCAGATAATGTCGATGCACAAACGCGACCAGTAAAGGTTGAGGCATTAAATTCATGCTCTTCATATAAAATCAGTGATACATTCATCACTTGAGCAAATAACTCTGATGGCGCTTTATCATGTAGTAGCGTTAAAAAATGCGCGCCAACTGAGTCATCATCAGTTTGTGTTTCAATACGCACACCGTCGTGAGTAAAACGATACCAGTAACAAATAATGCTTGGGAATACCGCAACCATACGGTCAATGGCATCATTAGCCTGACTAAAATCATGCTCCATTTCAAGGTTACCTAGCATAGAGCAACCTGTACGCATAACATCCATTGGGTGCGCGTCTTTTGGAATGTTTTCAAGTACAGTTTTCAGTGCCGGTGGTAAACCACGTAAACTTTTTAGTTTAGCTTTGTATTCGCTAAGCTCTGCAGAGGTCGGTAATTCACCGCGCGAAAGCAGGAAAGATACTTCTTCAAACTGCGCTTTTTCAGCAAGCTCTGCAATGTCGTAACCACAATACGTTAAGCCTGAACCGGTTTGCCCTACTGTACAAAGTGCTGTTTGGCCTGCTACTTGTCCGCGAAGTCCTGCGCCGCCTAATGCTTTATCTACCATGATGTGTCTCCTGTTGAATTTATTATTATTTATCAGATTTTGCTGAAAAAAGGTTATCGAGTGTATTTTCATACGAGTGATAATCTAAAAAGTCATAAAGCTCAGCACGTGTTTGCATATTTTCAATTTGGCTCTGTTGAGACCCTTCATTTAAAATTGCTGAATAGACGTTAAGTGCCGCTTTATTCATTGCTCTGAACGCGCTGAGTGGGTAAAGCACCATTTCTACGCCTACATCACTTAGTTGCTCTTTAGTATAAATTGGCGTTTGGCCAAACTCAGTAATGTTGGCCAAAATAGGCACATTAATCGCTTTGGTAAAGGCTTGATAGTCGGCAAGATCGTGTACGGCTTCTGCAAAAATAGCATCGGCACCAGCTTCAACACAGGCTGCTGCACGTTCAATCGCGGCATTTAAGCCTTCTTTTTGAAACGCATCAGTACGCGCCATAATGTAAAAGTCACTGTCAGTTTTAGCATCAACAGCCGCTTTAATACGGTCAACCATCTCGCTTTGCGAGACAATTTCTTTGTTCGGGCGATGGCCGCACCGCTTTTGCGCTACTTGATCTTCAATATGAAACCCCGCCGCGCCGGCTTTGGTCATCTCTTTGACTGTCCGAGCAATATTAAATGCTCCACCCCAACCAGTATCGGCATCAACAAGTAATGGTAAATCGCTGGCACCTGTGATACGGCGAATATCTTCCAAAACATTATCAAGACTGGTCATCCCCAAATCAGGCATACCAAATGAAGCATTCGCGACACCTGCACCTGAAAGGTAAATTGCTTGATGACCCATTTTTTCAGCCATCATCGCCGTGTAAGCGTTGATTGTGCCGACGACTTGTAATGGATGATTATTGGCAATCGCCTGTTTAAATTTTAATCCTGCTGACATTACATTCTCCTAACTTTGAACGGGGTTGCTTTATGACAACTTATATTTTTTAATGGTTTAATATGACGTTTTTACTGCTCCGCGCGCTCATTTTGCGCGGCATGTAAATTAAACTTCGTTTGTATATTGGCTTGCGATGCACTGATATGGCGCTTCATCAATAACTCAGCTAATTCTCCATCATGGTTTTCAATCGCATTAATAATGGCTAAGTGCTCATCAAACGCTTTTGATACGCGAGGCCCAACCATACCCATTTGCACACGATACATACGAATTAACTGATAAAGTCCGTTACTCAATAAGTGAATAAGGTGGTCGTTTTTACTGCCTTTAATAATGCGATAATGAAAATCCAGATCGCCGGCTTCTTGATAGTAAGATTCACCCTCTTTTACACGTTGTGTTTTCAGATGCTGATTAAGTAATTGCTTTAAACTTTGTACTTCATCGGGTGCCATATTGTCGGCAGCTAAACGACACGCTAAACCTTCAAGCGCACTGCGAACTTGATATACTTCTATTAAACGTTCAGCTGTAAGTGCCACAACACGACAACCCACATTCGCTTTACGCTCAACTAAATAACAACTTTCAAGGCGGTTAAGCGCTTCACGAAGCGTTGCACGGCTTACACCATAACGCTTTGCCAGTTCTGGCTCGGATATCTTGCTACCTTGAACAATACTGCCTTCGACAATTTCTCGACGCATATCCACAAATACCTGATCTGAGGCGGTAGTAATAGGTGTTTCACTAAAAGCATCTTGCGTCATTATTCACCTTTCCAAGATTGTCGACAATTTACGGATACACTATGGTCTTTAGCTGTAAATGTGTCAACCCTAAATCAGTAAAAACTGCGTTTTAAAACGGCTATTGTCGACATAAGTATAATAAATAATGTTTAAAAACACTTAAAACACACATTTATGCACCAAGTGTCGACAGGTTTGCATACTTTAAAAGATTATTTAAGGCACTGCTCTGAGCCACTAATAATGCTAGAATACAACTTTAAAATTCTCTGTGAGCACGACCTTGGACGCCAATACCTATATTCCCCAGCATTTTATAGATGACGTAAAGACCTATTTACCTGCACACCTAACATTGGATGACTTTCTCAATGCCTGTCGCAGACCGCTTCGTAAATCTGTACGTGTCAATACGCTTAAAATGTCGGTTGAGGATTTTCAGCAGTATGCCCTTGATAGAGGCTGGACATTAAGCCCAATCCCATGGTGTAGCGAAGGTTTTTGGTTAGAGCGCAGTGAACATGAAGAGCAAGCTCTGGCACTGGGTAACACGGATCTACATTTAAGTGGCGCTATGTATGTACAAGAAGCCAGTTCGATGCTGCCACCAATAGCACTCAAAGACGCATTAACTGATGCAACTCATGTGCTCGACATGGCATCCGCTCCTGGCTCTAAAACTTCACAATTAGCAGCATTAATGAATAATCACGGGGTATTGGTTGCCAATGAATTGTCGTCATCTCGTTTAAAAGTACTCAGCGCAACATTAAAGCGTATGGGAGTTGGCAATTGTGCATTGTCGCATTTTGATGGGGCTATTTTTGGCGATTATATGTATGAATGCTTTGACAGTATTTTACTCGATGCCCCATGCTCTGGCGAAGGTACGGTTCGAAAAGATGCTGATGCCTTAAAGAATTGGTCGATTGAGTCAAACATTGATATTGCCAAAGTGCAAAAAAACTTAATAAAAAGCGCTTTCTATGCATTAAAACCAGGCGGTACATTAGTCTATTCAACCTGTACTTTAACCCCGCTCGAAAATCAGCAAGTGTGCGAATATCTTCTCACTGAGTTTACAGAACATCTTGAAATACAACCATTAGATCATTTGTTTGCAGGTGCAGAGCGAGCCACAACCAGCGAAGGCTATTTGCATGTCTGGCCGCAAACATTCGACAGCGAAGGCTTTTTTATTGCTAAGTTTAAAAAGCTTGCTAGCTGCGATAATCCAAATCAAAAAGTAAAAAAAGGTGCATTCCCTTTTCAGCCGTTTGACAAAAAATCCAGCCAAGCATTTTACACTGAGCTAAAAAAACAATTTGACCTGACATCACTCAGCGGCTCACTAATGCAGCGCGATAAAGAACTGTGGCTATTCCCTGAGCAGTTTGCCGCCATTGAAAACAAAATAAAATACGCGCGACTTGGTATCCACCTGGGCATGATCCACAAAAATGGGGTGCGTCTTAACCACGAATTTGCCACCGTATTTGGTGGCCAATGTAAGGCTAATGTAATTGCGCTAAGTAACGAGCAGGCCAATGACTACTTTCAAGGTAAAGATATTCGTTTAAGCGAACCTAGCAACGCACTTGGCGAAGTGGTTTTAACCCTTTGTGGCTGTCCGATAGGGCTTGGAAAATGGCAAAAAAATAAAATTAAAAACTCCTTACCTCGAGATTTAGTACAAAACACTCAACTGATCAGCTGGTGATAATAATAAGGTGTGGATAAGTTGGCAACAATCAATGTATAAAATTTAAGCTTTGCGCTTCGTTTTAAGACAAACAGTTGTTTTATAAGCAGTATAAAAAATCATCATTTATTGGGGTTTTTTACATATGTTAACTACACTTAATATTACTTTCTACTTCTCCCTTAATGAACTTAGAAGGTGTTTTTAAAGTTAGCGCAGGCTCATTAGAGCCATCCCCTAAGCCCAGAACAATGCGGATTCGTTCTGGGCGTTTTTTTGTCTATAAATAAGCTATTATCTTTAAATTTATTCAGTCACTTAGGTAATCATTGCTTTATTACACATAACTTGTTTCTATATATAGACTAAGAAAGTGTAAGGACTACCATGTTAAAAATATCTTCATTGATCATGACTATTTCAGTACTGTCATTCTCTGTTATTGCCAATCCTGAGTCGCAAAAATACCTTGGTTTTAATTACCCGCATAAAGCGCAAAATGCTGTGAGTATCACGTTTGATGATGCCCGTCACAGCCAAGTCGATGTTGGCGCTGCGATTTTGAACAGGTACCAAGTCAAAGCAACTTTTTATGTTTCCCCTTTTAACGTCAAGCAGCGCCTAACTCAGTGGCAAGACGCGGTAAAATCGGGCCATGAAATTGCAAATCATACTAGCAGCCACGTATGTACAGGGAATTTTGAATGGTTAAGAGCACAAGACTTATCACTTGAACACATTACACTCAAGTGGCTTGAAAATGATATTTTATCAGCGCAGCAATACCTAAAAGATCATTTAGGAGTGACCCCTCGCGCCTTTGCTTATCCGTGCGGCAATACATTTGTTGGCCGGGGCATTGATACTAAGAGCTACGTGCCTTTAATCGCTAAACATTTTGACAGCGGCCGAACTTGGTTAGATGAGTCAGCTAATAATCCTAATTTTACTGATTTTGCACAGCTAACAGGACTTAGGATCGACGGAATGAGTTTTGATGAAATCATTACTATGCTGGATCAATTACGGGAAAATAATGCTTGGTTGATTTTAGCGGGCCATGAAATTGGTAACGGAGATCAATATACCACTGACGCAAAAGTACTAGAGCAATTGCTTGTTTATCTGAAAGATCCTGCTAACGGTTATTGGTTAGATACAGTAAGTAACGTGAGCGACTATGTAAGACAACAGCGCAAACCATTAAATTAATCATTGCTTAAATCAAACTCTGTGGTGCGATTATCGGGATGGAGTAACTGATAACGCGCCAGCTTTCCTTGTTGTAATTCAATCAAACTAATAGCTGAATCACTCACCAAGTATTTTTGCCCCTCCCCGATGGTTTGATGTTTATCGACTTCCATCTGCCAACGCTTTGTAAAAAAGTTTAACGGGCTTTTCGGCGCGTATAAAATCGAGTCTAACTTATCCAGCACGTTAATTAATTTACGCGGAAACTCATTTTTAATACCACTGGCAGTAAGTTGCCAAATTCTATTGGGGTGCTTACCAAAGCGTTTCTGTACGGAAAAACAGAATGAGTAATGTACATCACCCGATAAAATAAGCGTTTCTTTAGGGGTATCGTCACGGCGAAAGGTATCCAGTAACTTTTTAGCTGAGCCTTCGTGGGCCATCCAGTTTTCAACATCAACTAATAATGGCTGTCCGCAAATATTAAACAATGACTGAATAGCTTCAATTGATTTAACGCCAAACACCGGTGCGGGTGAGACAATGATCACTTGTTCATGAGTCACTAAACTGTCTTCGAGCTCAGTGAGACGCTCCCAATCAAGTAGACCAGAGGGCTCATTAAAGTTTTGCTCATTACGCCAACGATGAGTGCGGGTATCCAGCACGACCACTTTAGGCACAGTATTCAGCTCATAATGCCAATGATTAAACTCGAGAATGGTTTTATCAAACGCTTTAAATTGCCATTGTTTTTGCTCAGAAAAACTCGTCTTAAACGCATCAAGTAAAGCGGCTGTTTTATGACCTGCATCATTGCCAAAGCCTTGCATCAGCCAATAACTGATCAAGCCATTATTAACAATACGGCGACTAACTGGATGTTGGTAAATAACCTGCTCCCAACCAGCCGTCAAGTTCCAATCATCGGTAACATCATGATCGTCAAACATCATTAACGTTGAAATATTTGCTAGTAGCACCTGAACGTGTACTAAGCCATTTTTAAAATCCGTTAAAGCTGCTTTTTCATTATCAAAAACTTGCTGGCATTTGGGTGTGCTTGCTTGATAGCTAATACTATCAAAGTCAATTAAATCCCACAGTAACGGGCTAAAATTGAGTAAATAAAGGGCTATAAACTCTTCAAAAAAGATCAAGTGATTTGCAGCTTTTAAGCTTGAAAAATGTGGCTCATCTTTTTTTAGCCAATAGCCAACCCCTATTTTATTGCGTTTTTGCCAAGGGACCGTCGGTAAATATAAGTGGCGCTGATACAGTTGTTCACTTAACTGTGCAGGTAAATCAATTGCCAGTGGTTGCTCTTGGTATATTCCTAATACGCTGATCAGTCGTTCAATTGCTAATAACATCGCAC
This sequence comes from Pseudoalteromonas sp. SG43-7, assembly GCF_014164295.1. NCBI lineage: Bacteria > Pseudomonadati > Pseudomonadota > Gammaproteobacteria > Alteromonadales > Pseudoalteromonadaceae > Pseudoalteromonas > Pseudoalteromonas sp. SG43-7. Next base: position 76,411 of record NZ_JACJEY010000003.1, on the reverse strand, counting down.
CAGCAACATCATCGGCATACACTTGATCACCAGAGAGCAGTAAAACATCCGCCCCGGTTTTATTTACACTGCGATTTTGCTGTTGAAAATCATTCGCAGCCACTAAGCTATCTTTTGCAGGATGATGTGGATTACGGCATGAGCCATGTAAAATCTGCTCAAGTTTTTGCGGGATCACAAATTCAGGGGTGGCTTTTCCTTGATAACAAAAATCACTTAAATCAACGTCTGAGTTGCTGTTTAATAGGCGGTAGCTGATCAGCTGATTAACAGGCAATGTTGCGGCAATCGGTTTTACGATCACAAAGTGCAAGTAAAGATGAGTACCTAAAGCAATGCTCTGTTGCTCACTAAAAACGTCTATATCATCAAATTCAATACTAAATTGTGATGCTACAGACGTTGCAAACTGTATGCAAACCTCTGCAGCATCAGCTCGGCGCACCATCGGCCCCATTATTAATAGAGGAAGTGATGCTGTGCTCATATGCTAATTAACCTTTGTTCACTAAGTTGAACAATGAGTAGAAGTTTTCCGTAGTCGCGTTGGCAAGCTCTTTGTAGCTAATACCTTTTAAATCAGCAATGTAATAAGCAACATCTTGCACATAAGCGGGCTGATTAGTTTTCCCACGATACGGTACTGGCGCTAGATAAGGCGAGTCTGTTTCGATTAATAATCTATCAAGAGGGATTTGTTTAACAACATCTTTAAGCTCTACGGCATTTTTAAAGGTCACAATGCCAGAGATAGAAATATAAAAGCCTAAGTCGATGGCTTTTTTAGCCATATCCCAATCTTCAGTAAAGCAATGCAATACACCACCACACTTTTGTGCGTTATGTTCACGCATTAAGTTTATGGTGTCGTCGCGCGCATCGCGAGTATGAATTATAAGTGGTTTTTGTAACTCGTTCGCCACTTCAATATGACCCACAAAACTTGCTTGTTGCACGGCATGGGTGTCTTTCGAATAATAGTAATCAAGCCCTGTTTCGCCAATTGCTACTACTTTATCGTGGCTTGCTAAATCAATTAAGCGTTGTTTATCAAGTGCGTCTTTTTGATCAAGCGGGTGAACACCACACGAGGCAGAGACATCACTATAGCCTTGAATTTTTTCTAGCATACTAGGGAATTGATCAAGTGTGACACTCACACATAAAAAGTGTTCAACTTGTTTAGCCCGTGCACTATCAAGTACTTGGTCTAAGTTTAAATCGAGTTTATCAAAATCGAGTCGGTCTAAATGGCAATGAGAATCTACAATCATGTTACTGCTTACTACATGGTATAAGTTGGATTACCAGAGTTTAACATAGTCCCTAGTAGTTTTTCGATCTTCACATTTAGGTTAGTTTTATCATCGATAAAACTAATACCAATGCCCGGTGGATTAGAACTTTGCGCGCCTTGTGGCGTGATCCATGTAACTTTTCCGGTTATTACATCATCTTCAAGCGCATCCGGTAATGTCACTTTTAATGCCAATGAATGACCCATCTCATAACGCATATTAGTGCGCACAAATAGTCCACCATTTTTTAAATACGGCATATAGCAGCGGTATAATTCATCTAGATCATCTAAATCGACTAATAATTCTTGCACAATAATCCTACTTATAGCTTTTACGTAAACGATACGCTAAACGAGACACTGCCAACGGCAAGTTCAATCCTAATATCTGTGTACTGTTTTGCACAAATTCGGCCAATGCATTTTGCGCACTCTGATATGAATCAAAATCCATTCCAGCAATGAGTTGTTGTTTTAATTGTTCGCTTAAAAATAAACAAAAGATGCGAACACGCTCTGTATCTTTACTGATAATATCAACTAACGCACTGAAATTATGGCCTTGTTTTAGCTCAGTTGCAAACTTATACAATTCATCGATGACCTCCAGCTGCTCATCTTGTTGCCAACGGGCAATCAATAATGGCTGCTGGGTAAACATTTTTAACCATGGATATGCAGGAACGTGCAGTTGGGAAATCCAATTCATAGCAACATTGGCGTCATTCACTTTTACTTGTGTAAGCGCGCAGCGACTTAAAATAGTGGCCGGTAATTGCGTTGTCGCACTCGTTGTTAGTAACAAAAATCGCTGTGGGCTGGGCTCTTCTAACGTTTTAAGTAAGGCATTGGCCGCCGCTGTGGTCATTTTATGGCAATCATTGATCACCACCACTTTATTGGCATTTTGCGCCGCTGATTGATGCATGAAATCGCTGACACTGCGAATATCATCCACACCAATGCTTTGTCCATCAGCTTGCGCTACATATTTGTCAGGATGAGTAACCGCTTGATTTAAATGGCAGCTCTTACAATGCCCACAAGGGACTAAGTTAGTTGCAGACAAGCACAATAATGCATTAGCCAGCTGCTCCACTAAGGCGCGCTTACCAACACCTTGTTGACCATTAAATAATTGTCCATGGTGAAAACGCCCAGCATTAAAACTGGCTGCTAATTGCTGCTCAACATTGCTAAGCCAAGGATAAATCATGTTAATTGTTACTTTTCATAAATTGTTCAAGCACGGTAATAATATCTTGATGTACTAATTGCATACTTTGACCTGCATTAACTGTTTTAATAGTGTCATCACTATTTGCGAGTTCTAAATAGCGTGCGCGGGTACGTTCAAAAAAACTCAATGCTTGTTGTTCTATACGATCCAGTTCACCGCGTCCTTTCGCACGGGCAAGGCCCACCGCAGGTTCAATGTCCAAATAAATGGTCAGATCTGGTTTTAAACCTTTTAATACAATATTGGCGAGAGAATCTAACGTAGTAGCGGCAATTTCACGTCCGCCGCCTTGGTAAGCCTGCGATGATAGATCGTGACGATCGCCTAATACCCATTGTCCTTTAGCAAGTGCTGGACGAATAACATTATGTAGCAGTTGCGAACGGGCTGCATACATCAGCAGTAATTCTGTTTCGCTGGCAATCTGTTCGACATGGTTATCTTTTACAATAGTGCGCAGTGCTTCAGCGATGGGTGTGCCGCCGGGCTCGCGTACATTAATAAAATCCACTTTGTGCTGCTCTAAAAACTGTTGGCAAATTGCTATAGCTGTCGATTTACCGGCCCCTTCTAAGCCTTCAATCACAATAAATTTTGCTGCTGTCATGATCTCTCTTTTTAGTTTGAAAAAGCATTAATCGGCTTTCTCGTTTTATATTTTTTACTCTGATTTGCTTAACTGTTTTTGATAACGTAAGTAATCTTGTACTGCTTTGTTATGTTCTTTTAAGGTTTTAGAAAATTGATGGCTACCATCGCCTTTGGCAACAAAATAAAGGTACTCAGACTCAGGTGGATTGACTGCTGCAAGTATTGCCGCTTTTGACGGCATAGCAATCGGCGTAGGCGGTAAGCCATTAATTTTATATGTATTATACGGAGTATGATTAGTTAAATCTTTACGTTTTATATCACCATCAAAGTCAGCACCAATGCCATAAATCACGGTTGGATCAGTTTGCAAGCGCATTTTTGTATTTAGTCGATTAGTAAATACAGAGGCTATTAATGGCCGTTCGCTGGCAAGGCCTGTTTCTTTTTCAATAATTGAGGCCATAATCAATGCTTCGTAGGCCGTTTTAAACGGTAAATCAGCAGCCCTGTTTTGCCAAGCCTCATCAAGTACATTTTGCATTATTTTATGCGCTCGTTTGAGCACTGAGCTTGTCGTATCATTAGCATGATAATAATAGGTATCAGGAAATAACCACCCTTCTAAATGCTGATCAGAGCCGACTATTTGCTGAGATAACTCACCAAGACTTAAATCTTGACGAAGGTACTGGGCTTTACTTATTGCCGCTAACACGTCACGAAGTGACTGACCTTCAATAATTGTAAAACTAAAGCTTACTTGTTTACCTTGATTGATTTGCCGAATGTTATCAAGCACCGTGGCGTTATTAAGTTGATATAAACCAGCTTTTAAATCCGTCAGTGTCGGATCGAGTTTCGCGAGTATCTGATAACGTAAGCACCCATCTAACCATTTTTTTGCTTGCCACTGTTGGCAGAGTTGATTAAACCCCGTGCCTTTTTTAACTTCAAACAACGTATTCGCTGGCGCTTTTAAACTACTGTTAATAGTAGCTTGCAACTGTTGATAACCAACTCCAGTTACCAATAATGCTAGCAACACAATCGATATAATCACTCTTAACACGCAGACTCCTTGGTAAATAAACCATGCAATAATACTAAACTATTTGCTAACTCAAATTGCATACCATCAATCGCTGTAACAGGCACAATTCCCATTAAGCTATTACAACTAAATACTGCCTCCATTTGCAGCAATTGTTCTAGCTTAATATCAGTAAATTCAATGGTTAACTTATCACACAGTGATTGCAGATAAACCCCTTGAATGCCACAGTTTTGCAAACTTGGACTAAAAACTCGACCATTTTTAATAGCAAAAATATTTGCCGCAGAGGTTTCAATCACATTATTGTGATAATCACACACCAGTACATCATCACAATCTTGCCCTTGCATGGCGCGTTTGATCATTACTTGCTCTAAACGATTTAACGTTTTCAAACCAGCAAGCAATGGTTGCGATGCAAGTTGCACAGGGCTAATAGCGAGTTTAATACCTTGTTGTGCTAATTGAGCGTAGTGTGAAGGAAACGGTAATAGCGACAGTACAATCAATAAATTGCTTTGTTCAGGAAGGCCATAACCACGCCCTCCTTCACCACGTGTAACCACTATTTTTAACACGCCCAGCGAAACCGTCTTAATATACTCAGCGATTGCTTGCTGCAGTGCCGATAAATCCAGCTCACCAAAACTAAGTCGCTGCGCGCATTCAACTAATCGTGCCCTGTGAAGTGGCCAATGCTCTACTTGAGCATCAACTATTTTTGCAGTTGTAAAAAAGCCATCGCCATAATTAAAGCCGCGATCATTGCTACTTATGCTAACGCCTTGCTGTGGCGTGACTAATTTTATTGTTTGCGCTATGTGAGTTTTTTGTTTAGGCATATTTTGCATATAAAAAAGCCCAGTAACAACTGGGCTCTTATTTTGTCTCGTTGTTAAAAAAGATTATACCTTTTTAAATACCAACGAGCCATTAGTACCACCAAAACCAAATGAGTTACATAATGCGTAATCAAGTTTCGCATCACGAGCCGTGTGTGGAACGTAGTCCAGATCACAGCCTTCATCAGGGTTATCAAGATTAATTGTTGGTGTTACTTTTTGATCTTGTAACGACAAAATAGTGATAATTGATTCAACAGAGCCTGCTGCACCGAGTAAATGACCCATCATAGATTTTGATGAACTCACCATCACATCTTTGGCAGCATTACCAAAAATTGACTTAACCGCAGAGGTTTCTGCTTTATCGCCAGCGTTAGTCGATGTACCGTGAGCATTAATATAACCCACTTGATCTGCATTGATTTGCGCATCGTTTAAAGCATTTTCCATTGCCAAGGCTGCACCGGCACCATCTTCCGGTGGCGACGTCATGTGATAAGCGTCGCCGCTCATACCAAAACCAACCAACTCAGAGTAGATTTTTGCACCTCGGGCTTTCGCATGCTCGTATTCTTCAAGTACGATAACACCTGCACCATCAGCAAGTACAAAGCCATCACGGTCTTTGTCCCATGGACGTGATGCAGCTTGCGGATCGTCGTTTCGGGTTGATAACGCACGTGCAGCGTTAAAACCACCCATACCAATTGGCGTTGAGGCTTTCTCTGCACCACCGGCAACCATCGCATCAGCATCGCCATAAGCAATCATGCGCGCAGCGTGACCAATGTTGTGTAAACCTGTTGTACAGGCTGTCACGATAGAGATATTTGGACCACGTAGACCGTGCATAATCGATAAATGACCAGAGATCATATTGATAATGGTCGACGGCACGTAAAAAGGAGAAAGCTTACGTGGGCCACTGTTTAATAACTTTATGTGGTTTTCTTCAATAAGTGTTAAACCACCAATGCCCGAACCCACAGCAACACCAACGCGGGCTGCGTTTTGCTCTGTGATCTCAAGGCCAGAATCTTGTAGTGCTTGTACACCTGCTGCAATGCCATACTGGATGAACAAATCCATTTTTTTAGCATCTTTTGCCGGCATATAGGCTGACGCATCAAAATCATTCAGCAAACCAGCGAACTTGGTGCCAAAACTAGATGTATCAAAATGAGTGATAGTTTGGATACCACTTTTGCCATTTAACAAGCCTTGCCAGGTTGATTCAACATCATTACCTAGCGGCGTCAACATTCCTAAGCCAGTTACGACGACTCGACGTTTAGCCACGGTTTGCCTCCAATAAGGGAATTATTATTTTTCTGGTGGGTATTAATACCCAAATGCGTGGAAATACAGGGTATAGATAGATTAAGGGCAGCGAACGCTGCCCTTAATATGCGATTGATTACTCAGCGTGAGCCGTTACGTAATCGATTGCAGCTTGTACTGTAGTGATCTTTTCAGCTTCTTCATCTGGGATCTCAGTATCGAACTCTTCTTCAAGAGCCATTACTAATTCAACAGTATCAAGTGAATCTGCGCCTAAGTCATCAACGAAAGAAGCTTCATGCTTTACTTCTTCTTCTTTAACACCTAGTTGCTCAATGATGATTTTCTTTACGCGTTCTTGGATGTCGCTCATTCTTCTTTCCTTTATTAAAAACGCCAATGCGTTATTTTCAGATTGCGGCGTAGTTTACGGCGCATAATTCTGTGATTCAAGGATTTGCTGATAATTTTTTATCTGGTCAAACCTCTTGACGGTTATTTGTGTCTTTTATCGCTTATTTTCAGCACGAATTCAAGTATGTTTAAAGCAAGTTAACAAAAAATTCAACATTTTTCGACAAGCCGCCTCAAAACAAAATAGGAACAAAGTTCCTTACACCATGTACATCGCACCATTTACGTGCAAAGTTTCGCCTGAAACATACGCTGCTGCATCAGATGCTAAGTAACATACTGCGGCGGCAATTTCATCCGGTTGGCCTAAACGCCCAGCAGGAACATTAGCAAGCGTAGCTGCTTTTTGCTCGTCAGTTAAGCTGTCGGTCATATCTGTTTGAATAAAACCAGGAGCAACTACGTTGACTGTAATACCACGAGAAGCAACTTCACGCGCTAACGACTTAGAAAAACCAATTACACCCGCTTTAGCTGCTGCGTAGTTAGCTTGCCCTGCATTACCCATTGTACCAACAACTGAACCTATATTGATAATTCGACCGTTTTTCTTTTTCATCATCGGGCGTAACACTGCTTTAGATAAACGAAAAACTGAGCTCAAGTTAGTATCAATGATATCGTCCCACTCTGCATCTTTCATACGCATAAGTAAGTTATCGCGGGTAATACCAGCATTATTTACTAATACGTCGATATCGCCTAAATCTGCTTTTATCGCAGCAAGTGTTGCCTCGATCGATGCAGGATCAGTTACGTTTAACGCATAACCTTTACCATTCTCGCCTAAGTATTCGCTGATATTTGCAGCACCAGACTCGCTGGTTGCAGTACCGGCAACTTTAGCACCTTGTGCTACCAATGTAGTGGCGATTGCTTTACCAATACCGCGACTAGCGCCTGTAATTAGGACAACTTTGCCCTCTAACGAAAATAAATTTGCCATTTTTTCCTACTCTTATTTTGCTTCGTCAATGGCAGTTTGGCTATTCACCGAACCACATACCATTGCTTTATCAATGCGTTTAGCAAGACCCGTTAACACCTTCCCAGGGCCAAACTCGTAGCTTTGGGTAATGCCCTGCGCTACCAATGCTTGTACTGTTTCTGTCCATCGTACTGGACTGTATAGTTGACGCACTAATGCATCTTTAATAGCGTCCGCTGAACTTGCAGCTGTTACATCAACATTATTAATTACATCACACTTAGGTGTATTAAATGTTAAAGCAGCTAAATCTTTTGCTAATTTTTCTGCCGCTGGTTTCATTAGTTCACAATGTGAAGGTACGCTTACCGATAAAGGCAACGCACGTTTTGCACCAGCTTCTTTACACGCTTCTGATGCTCTGTCTACTGCGGCTTTATGACCTGCAATCACAACTTGACCCGGTGAGTTATAGTTTACTGGTGCAACCACTTCACCTTGTGCTGATGCCAAGCACGCGGCTTTAATTTCGTCATCACCTAAACCAATGATCGCAGCCATTGAACCCACGCCTGCTGGCACAGCTTCTTGCATATATAAACCACGGTTTTCAACCAATTTTACAGCTTCGCCTAAGCTCAACACATCAGCACATACCAGCGCTGAGTATTCACCTAAACTGTGACCTGCCATCGTTACGTCTGCATCTGGATTTGCAGCAAGCCATTGGCGGTAAATTGCCACTGATGCTGTTAATAATGCCGGTTGCGTACGATGGGTTTGATTTAATTCTTGTTCTGGACCATTAAGTACTAATGCAGCCAAATCATAACCAAGTGCCGCTGATGCTTGCGCAAACGTCGCTTTAACAATATCAGATTGCTCTAATAGTTCACTTAACATACCCACAGATTGTGAGCCTTGACCCGGAAAAACAAGTGCAATTTTTTGTGCCATACTTTGCTCTTTTAATTAAACAAATAAATAAATGTTTAAGTACACACCTGACATAGTAATTAATCGTCAGTTGCGACTTTTTTAGTTGAATGTGTTTGCTCGAAGATAGCTGCAATTTTTTCAGGAAGTTGACGTTCCACCTCTCTAGCAGCTTCGTCGATAGCAGCATGAAATGCTTTAGCTGAGGCATTTCCATGGCTTTTTACGACAATACCGCGCAATCCTACCAGAGAAGCGCCGTTATACTGGTCGGGGTTCACCCGTTTATAGAGTTTTTTTATTACTGGCTGTAACATAAATGCTAAACATTTATAGAAAAAGTGCTTTTGCAGTGCTTTGGTAAGCTTAAACATAATCAGCTTGGCAATCCCTTCACAGGTTTTCAAAGCCACATTGCCCACAAAACCTTCACAGACGATCACATCTGATTTACCAGTAAAAATATCACTACCTTCGCTGTAACCAGTATAATTAAGGTAGCTACATTGTTGCATCAGTTGTGCAGCTTGTTTGATATCTTCATGGCCCTTAATGTCTTCGGAGCCAATATTTAATAAACTCACTTTTGGACTATCACAGCCCAGTGCTTGCCCTGCGACAACCGAACCCATAATGCCAAATTGATATAAGGTTTGTGCATCACAATGCACGTTCGCACCTAAATCAAGTAAGTAAACCGGATTTTTTCGCTCAGTTGGCACAGCCGAGATCAATGCAGGACGTTTTACGCCTGGCAACATTTTCAGCACATAGTGAGCCATAAATAATAATGCACCGGTATTTCCGGCACTAACGCACGCTTGTGCCTCACCTGATTTAACTAAATCAAGGGCAACGCGCATTGAGGAATCTTTTTTAGATCGCACAGCAGAAGACGGTTCACAGCTATTGGTGACTACTTGACTACAATGACGAATTATTAAACGAGGATGAGATAGAGAATCGAGAGACTCAAGTTCTTTAGATATTACTTGTTCGTTGCCACATAAGATCAATCTTAGATTGGCATTTGCATTTACCGCGTTAACGGCTGCGGGGATAGATGAACGGGGGCCATAATCGCCCCCCATCATATCTAACGCAATTGTTAGATTGGTCAGCATAAAAGCAATCTCTTATTTAGAAATTACTTGAACGCCTTTGTAGTAACCATCTGCAGTCACATGGTGACGACGATGAGTCTCACCAGATGTTTGGTCTACAGTTAAAGTTGGACCACTGATCGCATCGTGTGAACGGCGCATGCCGCGTCTTGCACGAGACTTTTTGCTTTTTTGTACAGCCATAGTCTTCTCCTAAGAATCTTTCTTAAGTTGTTTCAAAATATCAAATGGATTTGGTTTATCATCTTCCGCTTTTAAAACACCAAAGCTGGCAGGCTTTGCTGAATAACTGCATGAAGCTTCGTTGTGGGTAGCAACTAATGGCACGGCTAAAATTAGTTCGTCTTCGATTAAATCAAAAACGTTAACTTCACCATTTTCATCAAGCGCTACTTCATCGTAGTCTTCTGGAAAAATCTCTAACTCTGTATCCTCACCGACTGGTGAATAAACAAAGTCTTGAACCAAATCCAACCCTAAATCACCATTACAACGTTGACAAGTGACAGTAACATGTGTGGACAAATTGCCTCTAATCACAGCGAAACCTTGATCATCGTTTTTGCAATGAATTTTTACCGCTATTTCACCTACTTCTTCCTGCACAACTTCCCGTAAACGGGTAAGTTTTTCAAGCGGTACAATGCCGTCATACTTTAAACGGTGTTGCGCTGCCTTGCCTGGATGAAGAGTGATGGGAATTTTCACCTTTTGCATAGGGGCTGCATCATATAGATAGTTACTTGGTTAGTCAAAGTAAAAAACCAATTTTAGCTGGTTTTTCGCGATTCATTTCTTTGTTTTGCCAACGGATCTGATTTATCCTAACTCAATCTAATTTTCATTAGGAAAACAATCCATGCAGCACCCGCTTATTTTAGCCTCAAGTTCACCCTTTCGTCAGTCTTTATTGCAAAAGTTTAATCTGCCGTTCGACAGTTTTTCACCTGATATTGACGAATCAGCACTACCCAATGAAGCCCCTGTTGAACTTGTAAAACGCTTAAGTGAACTCAAAGCACGCGCAGCCACTGCCCTTTTTAAACAAGGCTTAGTAATTGGCTCTGATCAAGTTGCCGTATTTGAGCAACAAATCTTAGGTAAACCACACAACAAAGAAAATGCCATTAAACAACTGAGTTTATTTAGCGGTAATACAGTCACATTTCTAACGGGCTTATGTGTTTATGATATTCAAAGCAATAAAACAAAAACCCTAGTTGAACCCTTTAATGTTACATTTAGAACACTGACACAAGCACAAATATCTGCTTACTGCGACGCAGAGCAACCCTACAATTGTGCAGGCAGCTTTAAAAGCGAAGGCTTAGGTATTTGTTTATTTGAAAAGCTTAGCGGTGATGACCCTAATAGCTTGATTGGTTTACCACTTATCAAACTCAGCCAATTATTGACTGAGTTTGATCTGGATGTGTTAAGTAATCAAGACTAACTATTTATTCACTACGACTTAAACTAAACGCGCAGCTAGTTGCTGATACGAATCAACTGTCGCAATCGGTGTAAACTCGTTTAGCTGCTGGGCGTTATGCACCCCCATAGTTACACCTAAACGGTCAATATTGGCCGCTTTTGCCATCGCCATATCTATTTTGGTGTCGCCAATCATCAGCGCATCATCATGGCTAATATTGAGTTCATCGAGCAGTTGCAACAACATATCAGGAGCTGGTTTTGACAATGCATCATCACTGGTGCGGGTCGCTACAAAGTAATCCCGTAACTGTGTTTCATCCAGCAAGCGTTCAAGGCCGACTCGGCTTTTGCCGGTAGCAACAGCTAATAATACGCCACGGTTTTTTAATGCCGCTAAAGTCTGTTCTACATCAGCAAATAAGGGTGTAGGCGTGTTATCAAGATGTTTATACTGATGCTTATAACCGGCGATTAAATCAGCGTGTAAATGGCTCTGCTGAGGAAATAACACCGTCACGGCCTGCTCAAGTGATAAACCAATGATATTTTTAACCGCCTCGTCACTGGGGCAAACTACACCACAGACTCTCGCAGATTGATGCATGCAGTTAACTATTTTAGCCACTGAATCCATCACCGTGCCATCCCAATCAAATATAACTAATTTATAGGGTTTCACGGTTTTGCGGCACGTAACGTTTTAATACAATTAGCCAGCGCTTTATCAAGCGGCGCTTCTACTCGCATAGTAGTTTCATTTTTTGGATGATAAAAACTCAAATCGTGCGCATGTAAAAATAATCGCCCTAATCCCACTTTACGCATCGCCGCATCAAATGCTTGGTTGCCATACTTATCATCACAAGCAATTGCATGACCTTTACATTGTGTATGCACACGAATTTGGTGAGTACGACCTGTTACTGGTGATGCCTGCACTAACGAACATTCAGCAAAGCGCTCCAGTACTTTAAAACGAGTATGTGAAGGTTTACCTTCAACGTTATCCACACGTACTACTCGTTCACCTGATTGTAGGGTGTTTTTACGCAGCCCTTCGGTGACATTTTTAGTTTTAGAATCCCATTGCCCATCAACCAATGCCCAGTAATTCTTTTCCATGGTTTTTTCACGTAACTGTTCATGCAAGCTGGTCAACACTGAACGACGTTTCGAGATTAACAAACAGCCTGATGTATCACGGTCTAAACGATGTACAAGCTCTAAACTGCGCTCATCTGGGCGCAATACGCGCAATGCTTCAATTAAACCATAACTGAGCCCACTGCCGCCATGCACAGCCATGCCTGATGGTTTGTTAATGACGATAAGGTATTTATCTTCAAATAAAATAGCCTCTTCAAGTTTGGTTACTACATCAAGGTTTTTAGGCACAAACTCTTCACGTTCAGCTATTTGTATTGGTGGAATACGAACGATGTCATCGAGTTGTAATTTATACACAGGTTTGATGCGTTTTTTATTAACCCGCACTTCCCCTTTGCGAAGAATTCGATACACAGCGCTTTTAGGCACCCCTTTTAAATGAGTAATAAGAAAGTTATCAATCCGTTGACCTAAATGGTCTTCGGTAATCGTGACGAAAGATACTTGTAAGCCGGTTTTTTCTGACATTGCCTAATCACTGATTTAAGTAAAATAATTTTAGTTGCTAACACAGTTATAATAATGGGATAATCACCGTCGCAAATATATATTTGCAAATAACAACGGTGCTTTTTAACACATTAAAACATTCGTGATGCACATTCTGGGTAATTGATCATACAGATCCGAGATAAGTTTTCCAAAGCTTTTATACATACCCAGTTTACACGTGCCTTCAATTAACTCCGATGCGTGTAATATATCGCCAGTTAAGTTTGAGCATGAAGTGTTATTTAATGTTGATGAAAAAAGCAATTTGAACAGATAATTTGTCTGATCGTGACGGCGTACAATACGCCGTTCAGCAGATGTGTTGTAACCGTACAAGTTAATTTAATTAATGGTCGACTCTGGACAGAACTCGAATACGTCACTGTAAAAAAACAGCCGATAGTTTTGGCACCATAATAGAATTTAATAACGTGACAACACGTTATTGTCAGCCAGCACCATAAAGATACTTAGAGTACGGATACAGTACCAAGCTCCCCCACAGACCCAGTCGTGAGATTGTACAAAAAGAAGCGATGGGAGCAACTGAACAGGCGAAAAGTTTCGTCATGTCAGAGACATAACACAGTAGAGTAACAATATGAAACGTATGCTAATCAATGCGACGCAGCAAGAAGAAATGCGCGTAGCACTGGTTGATGGCCAGCGCCTGTATGATTTAGATATCGAAAGCCCGGGTCACGAACAAAAAAAAGCCAATATTTATAAAGGCAAAATCACTCGTATAGAACCGTCATTAGAAGCCGCCTTTGTTGATTACGGCGCTGATCGTCACGGATTCCTTCCTTTAAAAGAAATAGCCCGTACTTACTTCCCACAAGGTTATACTTTCCATGGTCGTCCGAATATTCGTGACGTGATCAAAGAAGGTCAAGAAGTTATTGTCCAAGTAGACAAAGAAGAACGCGGCCAAAAAGGCGCAGCCCTCACCACTTTTATTAGTGTTGCAGGTAGCTACTTAGTCTTAATGCCTAATAATCCTCGTGCTGGCGGTATTTCTCGTCGCATCGAAGGTGATGAACGCACTGAACTTAAAGAAGCTTTAAGTCGTTTAGAACTGCCTAAAGGCATGGGTTTAATCGTGCGTACTGCCGGTGTTGGTAAATCGTTTGAAGAACTAAACTACGATTTAAAAGCGCTGCTTGTTCATTGGGATGCGATTCAGCAAGCCTCTGATGGCGGTAAAGCACCGTTCTTAATTCATCAAGAAAGCAACGTGATTTTCCGTGCGATTCGCGATTATTTACGCCGTGACATAGGTGAGATCCTAATTGATAAAGCCCGTGTATTTGAAGAAGCTAAAGCGCACATTGAGCGTTTTCGCCCTGACTTCATGAGCCGTGTAAAACTTTATCAAGGTGAAGTGCCTCTTTTTACTCATTATCAAATCGAAAGCCAAATTGAGTCTGCGTTTCAACGTGAAGTACGCTTACCTTCTGGTGGTTCAATTGTTATTGACCCAACTGAAGCACTTACTTCTATCGATATCAACTCATCTAAAGCCACTAAAGGCGGCGATATCGAAGAAACTGCGCTTAATACCAACTTAGAAGCTGCAGACGAAATTGCTCGCCAATTACGTTTACGCGACTTAGGTGGCTTAATCGTTATCGACTTCATTGATATGACACCACCGCGCCATCAACGTGAAGTAGAAAATCGCTTAAAAGATGCTGTTCGTCCAGATCGTGCCCGTGTACAAATTGGTAAAATTTCGCGTTTTGGCTTACTTGAAATGTCGCGTCAGCGCCTACGCCCTTCATTAGGTGAAGCGAGCCAAGGCCCATGCCCACGTTGTAGTGGTCAAGGTACTATTCGTTCAAACGAGTCGATTGCATTGTCAATCCTGCGTTTAATCGAAGAAGAAGCGATTAAAGACAATACCTCACAAGTTAATGCCCAAGTACCTGTAGCGGTTGCCTCATATCTGTTAAATGAGCAACGCCGTAGCGTGCATCGCATCGAAAAACGTCACAACTGTGATGTGGTGATCATTCCAAATCAACATATGGATACACCACATTATGAAGTAATGCGTTTGCGTAAAGATGAAACAATTGAAGCAGCAAGCTACGAGCAAATCACATTACCTGAACAAGAAGTGTATGAAACATCAAAAACACCAACGGTCGCGGTACGTGAAGAGCCGGTGTTAAAAGGCGTAGTTATGCCATCAACACCAGCTCCACAAGCTCAGGCTCAAGCAGCCCCAGCAGCGGCACCACAAAGTGTTGCAGCCCAGCCGCAGGTAAGTTTATTTACTACTATCAGCAATTGGTTTAAGGCTTTATTTGCAACGCCTGCTGAGCAAACAGAAAGTAAAGAGCAACAGCAGCAAAAAACAGCGAGTGAATCTCGTAATAATCCACGTCGTAACAATGACGGTGATACACGTCGTCGTAATAACCAACGTCGTCGTAACAATAATTCACGCACTAAACCGCAAAGCGAGCGTACAGAGAGCGTAGCTGAAGAAACGCCAGCAGTTGGAAACACGCAAAACAACGAGCAACAGGAAAGAAACGATAACCGTAACAAACGTCGTCGCAATCCTAACTCACGTAAGCGTAACGATAACCGTAACGATGACAGCAAAGTAGTAGCAGAAAAAACCGAAGCAAAAGCTGACGTAAAAGACGTTGCACCAAGCCAAGATGTCGTTGTTGAAGCAACGGAGCAAAAACCTAAGGTTCGTCGTCAGCGCCGTAACTTACGTAAAAAAGTTCGCCTGCAAGATGAAAATGCACAACCGGCTACAACCAACAATGACGCAGAGCAACAAGCTACGCCTGTTGTTGATGACAAGCCGGCTAAGCCAGTTGTAACTCAAACTGAAGAAGTTAAAGCACCGGTTGAGGCTACTGCTGTTGAAACAACGGCTGTTGAAGCGCCTGAGCAAAAAGCTGAACAGACGGCACCAAACGAGCAAGAGACAGTAACATCGACTGATGAAGAGCAAGGCCAAACGCGTACGCGTTCACGCCGTTCTCCACGTCATTTACGTGCTGCTGGGCAACGCCGTCGTCGCCCTGAGGGTGAAGAAGCTACGCCAACGCAAGGTACACAACCACCAGCATTTATTCCAGTTGCAGATCAAGCCGCTGCTGAATATGAAGCTGAGTTAAAAGCCAAGCAAAATAAGCAAGCTGCAGAAGTAGTTGAAGAAAAACCTGCCGTTGCTGCAGAACCTACTCCAGAAGTGGTTGAACAAGCGCCTGTTGCTGCTGAAGCAACTGAAGAAGTGGTTGAACAAGCGCCAGTTGCTGCAGAACCTACTGAAGAAGTGGTTGAACAAGCACCAGTTGCTGCTGAACCTACTGAAGAAGTGGTTGAACAAGCGCCTGTTGCTGCTGAAGCAACTGAAGAAGTGGTTGAACAAGCGCCTGTTGCTGCTGAAGCAACTGAAGAAGTGGTTGAACAAGCGCCTGTTGCTGCTGAAGC
>NZ_JACJEY010000003.1:0-60037 GCF_014164295.1 Pseudoalteromonas sp. SG43-7 | reverse complement strand
GTTGAACAAGCGCCTGTTGCTGCTGAAGCAACTGAAGAAGTGGTTGAACAAGCGCCTGTTGCTGCTGAAGCAACTGAAGAAGTGGTTGAACAAGCGCCTGTTGCTGCTGAAGCAACTGAAGAAGTCGTTGAACAAGCGCCTGTTGCTGCTGAACCAACTCCAGAAGTGGTTGAACAAGCACCAGTTGCTGTAGAACCAACTGAAGAAGTCGTTGAACAAGCGCCTGTTGCTGCTGAAGCAACTGAAGAAGTGGTTGAACAAGCGCCTGTTGCTGCTGAACCTACTCCAGAAGTGGTTGTTGAGGAAGCACCAATGGCAGAGACTAAGCCTACTGCAAAACCTGTAGCACACACTAAAACAGTGATCACTTCAGGTAAAGCAAGTGCGCCAATGGCACAACCTACTGCCGTTGCAGATAGCGAAGTCGCCCATACGCCAAAAGCGATGGCACACGACAAACGTGACGCTATTCCAGATAGCGGCTTACGTGCCGGTTCTATCAAACCAGCTGGTCGCGCGAATGCTGCAATGACTAAAACCATGAGTGTTGACTAACACTTTTGGTTTAGCTTAAAAGCACACTAAAAAGCCGCGTTAATGAAAATTAACGCGGCTTTTTTAATAGCAGTTATAAGGTTAAAGAGAACGATTTACTAGGTTCTAGCTAAAGCAGACTAGCCTAAGCAGAGATACTAGATAAATAGTGATGGAAAACAAACAGCACATTGCACTTGTTATTTATAAAAAGCGCATGAAGGGTAATGCTATATTTATCCTTGTTTTTGCGCATACTCATGCAGCAATTCAGGAAACTTTTCCTGCGGTGGAAACTTACAAAAACTGTGCTTTGCCCCCGTACTAGCCCACTCAAGTTTTTCATCCGTGTAAGTTTCAATGAATGGTTTGTAGGTGCGAGAGTCATCTAGCATTGTTGAGCGAACATTTACAAAATCATCCAAACCTTCTAGGTGGGTAAATAACCAGCTCATACAATGTCCACAAAAAAAGTGCTGCGTACTACTGTCATGCAGCCCGCCAATAACAGGCGCTCCAGATGTAATAGAAAAGGCAGCTCGCTGAAATAATGAGCTTAAGCTAAATGCGCTAGACGTCATTTTCTGACAGCCAGTGCAATGACAAGCCATAGTGATCATTGGCTTTGCGCTAACTTCAAACTTTACCTGTCCACAACGACAATGGCCTTTTGTTTTATGAGATGTACTGTCCATTATAATCTTCCTTTAAGTTCAATTTTATCAACGCTGATGCTACGTTGAATGTATTACAAATAACCTTGGCACACTCTACAGGGTTTGATTGCGCTATAAAATGTCCTCCTTCAATCTCAACTTGGCTGAAGCTGGAACACATTGACGCTAAGTACTTCACCGCACTCGCGCTTACCAGTAAATCTCTACTAGGGCGAATATAAGTCACTGGGCAATCTAACTCGCACTGTTGTTTTGAAAGGCCAGCTATGTTGCCTAATCTTAATTTGAGTTTACGTTTATTCGCTGTTTGCAGCGAAGCAAATACGGGATAAACCAACGTTTGGCCACCCGTTAAACTAAAACCAAACAGATAAAGTAGCTTTTTACTTAAATAATTTGCTGACAGTAAGCTAACGGGTAAAAAGCCTGCCAACTTAGATAACAAAGAAGGCGCTGAGATAAAGCTGGCCAAAAATACGATGCCTTTCACACGACTGCCAAGTAGCTTATAAAGCTCATAAGCCACCTGCCCAGAATAAGACTCCGCGACAATATAAATATCAGTATCTTTAAAACGCTTTGCTATTTCTGCCGCTTGTTTAGCATAAGTTACGCCTTCAAGTGATTCATATGAGATCACTTCAGTATTTATATTTTCAGGCAAGTTTTTTGTCAATTTAGCAAACAGGCGGCCAGTCCCGTCAAGGCCAGGAAGCAGTATAATTTTCATATTTAAATTCAACACCCAACGTTAGCATTCAAATACTTGAACTTTGATTTTGGCCAAGTGCTTTTGTGCACAAAAATCATGAGCAAAAAATATGAAACGCTAAAACGGCAGCAGGCACTTACTCTAACTCTAACCAATTTTCTATCACCCAATCTTTGAAATCACCATTGTGTAGATTGTGTGTAAGATCATCATGATCGTAGTATCCAATATTACCTTTTTCATTTATGGTGAAATAATTTCCATTCTCTTCGCAGAAAACAATAAAATCCTTAGGAACTCCAGATTGACGACCATCTTTTGTCATTCTTCTTAGGCAACAATACGGTTGTAAATCTGGTAGTACTAAACCTGGCTCTCTTACACCGAAAGTAACGCAACTAGCTTCAAGCATAAACTTGCGATATTGAGCTGGAAATTTAAAAGATAAGTCTTTTTCAGCACAAGACACTTCGTCTTCCGTTGGTAATAGTAAAGGCTTTGGGACCGGTTCATTCTTTTCTTTTAATAGTGCTATGACTTCTTCAATTTGCATTGTATTTTCCTAACTTATAAATACCTATCAAACGTGGTAGCTTTAAACAACAAAACAGCACAAAAGTGGTAACCGAGATGTCGATTTTATGTAATCTTTAGTTTGATAACACATTTCGCACTTGTTCTTCATTCTCTGCATATTCGTCTACAAGATAATTAATCAGCTCGTCGACACTGCGGCCAATTTCTCTAACTGCACTTGGGCTATCGATATAATATACGATGAAAACAGGCGTCGCTCCCTCAAAATAAAAACCTGTTATCATGTCGTCTGATTCCCACAGCGGAATTACGTCTAAACCAGGTGATGAAAACCCGTCTGGTTCAAGATAATACTTTGGTTTATTGCACCTAAACTCAAGGTCTTCGTGCACAAAACCGCCTAGAGTGAGCTTCATTAAGCCACTCGTCAAATTGAGCTTAGCAATTTTTAGCACTCTAGCGTGCTCAGTGATCCTCATAGCATCCTACTCTTTGGTATAACAACCTTAGAAGGATTATACAGGGCCTTCTTAGGTATTAAAGTTACAATAGTTCTTATTTGAAGTATCATCTGAATTTAACACGCGCATTTCAAAATCGTTCGCTAGCGAGTATGTTGCCAACACTTCTTTGACTTCTCTAGATTTAACTACAGCAGCACATGCAGAAAGAATTCGTCTGCTTTAGCAGATGGCTCGCTTGCAGACTCATAACTTTGTTGCATTTCAATTGCCAGTTCAGTAGCTTGAGGCCACTTGGAGAGGTACGTAGATGTGAAATCGTATAGTCTCCACTGTGCCATAAAGTCTACGTCTCGTGAAAACATTTCCATCTCTGGTTCATCGTTCGTTAAAAAGCTCAATTCAAAATAGCCATGCCATGCAAAACATCCAAAATCGAAAACTAACATTGTTTGATTGCACAGCCGATGTCTCCACATTTTTAGTTCGTTTACAAGTATAGTTTGTAGTCGTTGACGAAATTCTAAAACTTCCATTTTAATACCCTATTTTTATCTGATCAGAACCCATGGCAAATCAGTCAGGTAATATGCGCTCATTAAGTGAATTTACAATAAATAGAGCCTATTACTCCCAAACTCTACCAAACTATGGCAAGACACTTCTGCCATTTCAATTCGAAACCCCTGAACCTCAATTATCCCTTCATTTTTATCAAAACTAACCGAATACACCTGGCCAGTTTTAGGTAAAACGAATTTATAGGCGTTAATTTTTCAAAGCTTTGCGCCAAATATAACTATGACCATTACATTGTCTGAAGTAACTCAATACTCATAATTCATTATTTTAAATTAATGTTTACTCATGGATCAAAGTTAGTCTTTAATTCTGCCTAACAGTTCAATTACTTCTTGCACCACCCTATCTGGTTCATCATTTTGAGGATAATGATAGCTCTTATCAGTTAATACAGCTTTACCTTGTGGAAAAGACTCAGCCCAAGCTGAATGCAATTCGCCCCACATTTTTCGGCCTTCATCGGTAAAAAAGAGTAATGGCGGATTTTTATACTTTTTCACGGATGCAATAACGGTTACTGGAATATCTGGGATCTGTGGATAATCTGGCAATGGTCTTTTCGCCCAAAAGTCCAGATACTGGTTGGACATACCATTGGCCATATCGTCTAATTTCACTTGTGCTATTTCTTTCTCAGCTTTTGCAAGATCAATTTGGCGCATGATATCAACATCACGCTCCGAAGCAGGCTCAATCAGCATGAGGGCTGAAACCCACTCAGGGTAAGTTGCAGCGAATCGTCTTGCGGTATAAGCACCATATGAATGAGCAATATAGACGATTGGTTTTTCAACGTGTAACGCTTCAAGTAACATGAGAGCTTCGTTTGCATACTCTTCCGAGCTGTAATTTTTTCTCAATTGCGTAGAACCGCCGTTACCAATTCTTGAATAACGAATGATGCGGGCTTCCTTTGCAAACTTTTCAAAAACCGGCTCCCAATCAGACAACCCCGCAGAGCCACCAGCCTCTAAAAATACAGTATGCTTGCCACTCCCCGCGATTTCGTACTCAACATCATAGCCATTAACCTTAATAAAACTAGGCTTGGCAAACACACTTGCCGTGACAAAAAAATAGCAAAGCATCAATCCAAATTTGACTTTTCCTCCTTAACGACTAAACCTGTAGATAAACTCATTTTATAATTCACTTTTATTAATGAACCATAGCCAAGTTACTATTTTGGTTCAATTATTTTTTGTATTAAAAGCTAGAGTAATAATCTTATTCGCGGTGGTTTTTTCAGACAGCTTAATTAATTTAGTATCGACTGTAACTATGCTTCGGCACACAGCAAAAACAAGAAAGCGCGGTGTAAACACCACGCTTTCAACTAACTCAAATCTGCTTAAAACTTACCGCTTATGGCTTATGGCTTAAAGCGCTAGTCTTCACTTTCCATAAACCGTTGCAATTGGTCTTTAAGGTTCGGCGGTATACCTTTAATAACTAACGTATCAGTGGCCTCATTGTACATTACCCGTTCGCCTAAGTGTTTGCGCTCAAAACTGATGCTCACGCCGCCGCCAAGGCCAGAGAATTTAACCATACTGGTAACAGTTTTTTTATCGACCGGGAATGACTCTTCTAAATCATAGCTTTGCTCTTTGCAAAAGCTTTCAAATGGGTTGTCGTCACCTTTGGTGAGCGTTGCTGATAACTCGCTGACGTTAGCATCTTCACCAGTAGTAACGCAGTCATTACAGTAATCAAATACTTGTTTACGCAGATCGTCTTTTTCAGATTTATCAAATTGTTGCTCTGATAAATAATCTTCAACTGCATTGAGCATTACTTGGCTTTGCTGTTTAGGATCGATGCCTTCTTCGCAACCTAAAAAGTCTAAGAAAAAGTCGGCGACTTTGCGCCCTGCTCGGCCTTTAATAAATGAGATATAACGATTGTCTTCTGCTTGGGTGTCCCACGCAGTTAAATCGATGCGTGCAGCTAGTTGCATGCGGGAAATATCTAAATGGCGTGACGAGGCTAAATCAAGCTCAGAGGTAATAGAGTAATGCTCTTTGATGTTGATCATTGCAATCAGCATATAATCGGTTGCTACGTATTGATAATGACAAAATACTAAATAGCCAGTTTCGTTAAACGCGTACTTATCAAGTTCCTCTTTAAGTACAGCTGAAGCTTGCTCTGTCATGTGCCAAAAGCCAAGCTCGCTATTGCGGTAACTTTGCATGGCTGATGCAACTACAGAGTTTTTATCACCACTAAAAGCACAGTACCCTTTACCTGGTTTGCCGTTGTATGCGTGATGAAGTTGCTCGATGAATACAGCGACTTTATCATTCACTGCCATTTCGTCATTGCGCAAATGAATTTGCGTATCGTCGTCTTTTTTGTCTACATAATGAACGACTAACTTTTTAACATCTATTGCCATCTTTGTTTTTCACGCCTCTGGTGTTAAAATGTGAGAATATAACTCTTTTATTGAACCAACTGATGCCAATCTTATCAAAATATTCTAATGATGAAGTAGAACAAATCGTCGATCAGCTCATTGATGTGTTAACTAAGCACAATGCGCCGGTTGATTTAAGTCTTATGTGTTTAGGAAATTCTATCACGCATATCTTAAAAGAGCATGTACCAACAGGGAAAAGACAAGCGGTTGCAGACAATTTTGCCAAAGCACTTGCGCAATCGGTTAAATAGACTTTATGAATTTATCGCAGCACAATCAGTTTTCGTCTAAAGCGAGTCAATTATTAAGTTGGGGGCATTTGTTTACTTTTGCCAATATCGGCTTAGTGTTGCTTATAAGTTTAAGTTACTTATTTGCTGACTCTCCTCCCACCAGCTTTATGGGTATGCTTTATATGCTAGTGACATGGCTTAGCCACACTAGTTTTATTACCTTTATTGCCTTTGTGCTGACGGTATTTCCGCTAAGTTTAATATTTCCTTACCCACGTCATATCCGCGGTATGGCAGCAATACTTGCCACCTGTGGTGCATCACTACTGACGCTTGATGCCTATGTGTATTTTAATTTAGGCTACCATTTAAGTAGCTCTGCATTACCTGAAATTATTACCTTATTATGGCATCGTTTAACCAGCTCTCCAGCGCTGACAACCCTGCTCGCTGGCGGAATTGTGATGCTTATTTTTGCATTTCAATTATTAGCAAGTAACTATACATGGCACCATTTAGCCCGCTTAAAACAATATAAATTTGCTCGTTACGCCAGCTCATTGTTATTAGTCTGTTTTGCGATGAGTCACAGTATTCATATTTGGGCTGATGCAAATTTGAAGTTTGATATTACTAAGCAAGATAATGTCTTACCCTTGTCCTACCCAACGACAGCAAAAAGTTTATTGGCAAAAAATGATTTACTTGATATTGAAAGTTACGAGCAAGCGCATAACGTAAAGGTTAATACACAAAATGTAGATTACACGGCTCCAACACCAATTGCTCGCTGTGAAGAATTTACTGCTGCGACAGTCGATATTTTAGTGTTTAGCTCTGCGCCTGCGTTAACTAATTTTGCTAAACAGCACAAAAATTTAAATAAAACCGAGCAGCTTTTACAACCCGTTCATCATCAAGATGTGCTATTTAGCTTGATTTACGGTTTACCTGCATACTACAAGCCAGCCTTAATGACAGAGCAAACATTGCCGGTGTGGCAAAGTAATCGCCGTAGTATTAGTGTCAGTGGCTTTGATGATTTTAACTATATCAATAGTACAACAGCGGGTGATGCAGCAATTCGTATCATTAACGCCGATGAAAACACTGCGCTTCGTGAGGGAGTCAATCAAGTATTTGCATTTAGTTTAGCCGATGTTGATCACGGTATTGTGAGTGCTTCATCTTTATACAGCACGGATAGAAAAGTAACCCGTACTGAAGGCTTGATCCAACCAAGCGATTTAATTGCCACAAGCGTTGGCCAATATTTAAATTGTGCTGATATCGCAAAGCAAAGCATGCTAGGCGTTAATTTGTATAACAAAAAAGGCGATATGGGCGTTAATTATTCGCAAGGCGTATTTATTGCCTATAAGAAAGACCGTATTACATTAATTGATTCTGATGGTAATTATAAAAATATCTCTGCTGCACAAGGCTTTTCAATAGAGCAAGGTTTAGATATTCCGTTTTTAGCACAAAGCATTAAAAAGCTAAAAACCTTTACCGAATAACTGCTACTGGCAATTTACCCAAGTTAGGTTATAGTTTTCATATATGATTATGCCCTAACTAGGGAAGGCTAGCGTAATGAAACTGTGTACTCTTTTCGTTATTTTTATTAGTTTGCTATTTGTTGCTGATCAGGCGGCTTCCGCAGATCAATATTACAAGTGCGTAACCGACAGAGGCACTACATTTAGCCAATTCCCCTGTGGCGGGCAGGCAACGCAACATAAAATAGCAGTGTCGCCCAACGTCACTCCGGCTACTGTAAATCATGTCAAAGCGCTTAACTCCCTTGAGCGTGAACAAATTATTCGTAATCTCAACGCTGAGATACGCAGTGTTAAATATAAACTCGCCATTTTGAGTCGTGACCGTGACCGCGCTGAATACGAGCAACTGCAACGGCTAAATCGTTTAATGAGTGATGATGATAAAAAAAAGCTTAGCAAAGAGATAAAAAAGCAGCTAAAAGTGATCAATAAAACGTTTGCCAAAAACACCAAAACGACCAACAAACAGCTCTCTGCACTCGAAAAAAAACTGAAACGTTATGAATAAACTATTGGGTTTTACCAATATTTAGCATACTCTTAACATGTGTAGAGCATATACTCTACAGGTCATTTTGGAGTACCCGTTCATGCAACCACAAAACATTGCCGAGCTAATTTTAAATGGCTTTAAAAAGCATTATAAATTATTTCAGCAGATCACCGCACAAGCACCTCTGGCATTTGCAAATAAAAACTGGACAAAAATGCACGACATTAGTCGCTTGCGGATCACTTATTACGATGATCGGGTTAACGAAACCACCCAGCAACTACAAAATCAGCAATTAGCCAATCAATTGGATGAATCACTCTGGCTGCAAACAAAACAAATCTACCAGCACTTTTTAACGTTTCATCCACAAGCAGAATTAGCCGAAACATTTTATAACTCTGTGTTTTGCCGCTTATTTCATCGACGTTATTTTAATAATGATTTTATTTTTGTAAAAGCCACCTTGGCAGATGCTCCTGCGCTTCCTGTAGAAGCAGAATACCGCAGCTACTTTCCTGTTGTAGACGGCTTAAAGCCCACTATCCGTAAAATAATTAATCAATTTGATTTTAAAGCCGATTTTGTTAATTTAGAGCGCGATATACGACTTTTAGTAAAAGCGTTTTATAAACAAGCACCCGACACCCATCACCGTGCGTGGCAAATGCGCTTTGACATATTACAAACGCCGTTTTATCGCAACAAAGCAGCCTATATTGTCGGCCGTGTAGTATCACAAAGTGGTGTGCAGCCATTTATTATTGCGGTGTTACATCATCAAGAGCAAGGTCTGTATCTCGATGCTTTACTGACTAACTCATCGCAAATGCGGGTTATTTTTGGCTTTGCTCGCGCTTATTTTATGGTTGAAACCCACGCTCCTTCCGCATTAGTTCGGTTTTTAAACCAACTAATGCCCAACAAAACCTTAGCAGAGCTTTACAATGCCATTGGCTTTCATAAACAAGGTAAAACCGAGTTCTATCGCGAGTTTTTAA
Source organism: Pseudoalteromonas sp. SG43-7 (assembly GCF_014164295.1). Lineage (NCBI taxonomy): Bacteria > Pseudomonadati > Pseudomonadota > Gammaproteobacteria > Alteromonadales > Pseudoalteromonadaceae > Pseudoalteromonas > Pseudoalteromonas sp. SG43-7. The sequence goes on along the minus strand of NZ_JACJEY010000003.1, from coordinate 50,817 downwards.
CCCATTTACAACGCTCCAGTGATGATTTTGTGATTGCCCCTGGCACACCGGGCATGGTGATGATGGTATTTACCCTACCTTCATTTGATTATGTATTTAAAATAATTAAAGACAAATTTGGTGAAAGTAAACCATTTGGCCGCGATACCGTTCTCAAACGCTACCAATTAGTTAAAAGCCATGATCGGGTTGGTCGTATGGCAGATACCATAGAGTATTCTAACGTCGTATTCCCTGTTGCGCGTTTTAACGCTACATTGCTTGCACAGCTTAAACAAACTATTGGTTCATCAATGATCATCGAAGGCGACTTACTGATCATCAAACATATGTATATTGAGCGACGCATGACGCCACTGAATTTATATTTAGAAAAAGCTAATACTGAAGATGCCGCTGTTGCCATTGCAGAATATGGCCAAGCACTCAAGGAAATGATCGCCGTTAATATTTTCCCAGGCGATATGTTGCTTAAAAACTTTGGTGTCAGTAAACACAAACGCATTATTTTTTATGATTATGATGAAGTGCAATATTTAACAGACATGAACTTTAGAGCACTGCCTAAAGCCAAAAGTTATGATGACTACTTAACCAATGAGCAAAGTTACTCTGTGGCACCACAAGATGTATTTCCAGAGCAGTTATGCACTTTTGTAATGCCGAACCCGCAATACAAAGCAGTTTTCAGCCAAACACATCCAGAACTATTAGACGTCGCATTTTGGCAGCAAGCGCAACGAAATATAAAAGCAGGGGTCGTTAGCCATATCTACCCTTATCCAACAGCGCAGCGTTTTATCCATAAATGGTAGACGAAAGGACACACAATGAATATCAGTAAAATAGATTTAAACTTACTCGTTTATCTCGACACATTATTACGCGAATGTAATGTTACTCGCGCCGCAAACCAGCTTAGCATTACACAGCCGGCAATGAGTAATGGTTTAAAACGTTTACGTAACCTGTTTAACGATCCGATCTTAGTACGCACCAGTGATGGTATGGTGCCCACTGAACGAGCTATTGAATTGCAGCCGGTGATCCGTGGCATCTTAATGACATTAGAAGAAACGCTTGCACCAAACCGTGAATTTGAGGCCAGCCAAAGCAAACGGGTATTTAGGATTATGGCCAGTGACTATGCTGCCAGCACCTTAGCACCTAAGCTACTGAGTAAATTACACGATGAAGCGCCGGATACCACACTCGATATTCTCACTCCAAGTGATGTTACTTTTCATGATGTAGAAAACGGTAAAGTTGATATGGCAATAAATCGTTTCGAAAACCTACCGCAGTCGTTTCATCACAAACGTATTTGGAAAGATAGCTTTTGTTGTTTAGTAAAAGCTGACAACCCGATCATTGAAAATTTTAGCCTCGATAGTTATTTAAAAGCTCGGCATATTTGGGTAAGTAAAACAGGTTTTGGTGTCGGGGTTGGTATGGATCCTAAAGACGTACAAAAACTTGGCTGGGTTGATGAAGCGCTCGCCCACTTTGGTAAACACCGAAATATTGCCACATTCACCCGTAATTACCACGTTGCAATACATCTAGCGAAAGAGAAGAACCTGATTGCGACACTCCCTTCAAAAGCCGCTAATATTTATTTAGATGATCCTGGTTTGCAAATTCTGGAGCCTCCCTTCCCTATACCACCATTTGAGTTAGATATGATTTGGAGCCCATTACTTCACAGAGATGCCAGTCATATTTGGTTACGCCAAAAAATAGCCGAAGTTGCAGATGAATTAAAGTAACGCTCTTACAAAAGTCCTGTAAAATTTGCTTACTGGTATTTTCAAGTAAGCAAACATCAATTTAAAAGTATTAATAATCATGATGTTAAAATAATTTAAAAATGGAATGGCAATTGCTTTAAGTTACTTGAACTTTAATATTCATTTAACTTAAAGAGGTCAATATTATGAATGCCCAGCAAGGAAACGAAGTAAATCATATCACTGACATTATCCAAGTAATGAACAGCGGCATCGACTTTTATGAAAAGGCGCAGGAAAAAGTACAAGATCCAGCCATTGGTGCGCTATTTCAGCGTATGATAGACGCACGTAAAGTCAGCGTTGAAAACCTACAGCCTTACGCTATTAATCAGCAAGGTGAACGAGAAGATGGTTCGTCTTTTGCTGTTGAAGCTCGCCGAGCATATACCGCACTGATCACAAAATTTAGTGCCAACAACGATCAAATTTATGTCAAAGAGCTTGAAGAAGTGGAAGATAAAACACTTGAAGAAATCAAAGCTGCCATGAAAAAACCACAACCGCACGATTGTGAAGCCGCCCTCGCTAAAGTATTACTGACCATGCAAAGCTGTCATACGGAAATGAGCCGTATGCAGAAGCATTAACCACAATGCTTAAATGAAAGCCCAGCCACGCGCTGGGCTTTTTTATGCTCATAATTATAGTTAAATGATTTTTATAACAAAATAATGCAAATAATTAATAAAAATAGCATGTTTATTTAACCACAGCATGATTTTAATCGTCTAGGCTTATTAATAGGTACCTACTATCCCGCTGTGGCGCCGCAGCATTTTATCAAAAATAACAAGGTTCCATTATGAGAAATAAACAACATGTAAACCCACAAAACGCTGACGTTGATATGACGCCGATGCTTGATATTGTATTTATACTTTTAATATTTTTTATTGTTACAACTTCATTTGTAAAACCTGTGGCAATAGAGCTGCAACGGCCTGTAGATAAACCCAGTATTGATAAACAAACTAAAAGTGCTCATTTTAGTATTGACCAAAGCAATGCGGTGTATTTTGCGGGGCGATTAATTGACTTAAACCAAGTTGCCACTAACCTTGCGATGTTTGCTGCGAAGTATAATATCGCCACAGTACAAATAGCCGCTGACGAAAACAGTACGCATCAAACTTTAATGACAGTAATGAATAATATCAAAGAGTATGATAACTACCCCATTGCACTCACATCACACTAAAAGCAAAAAAAGGGCCAGACGGCCCTTCAAAACTAAATAACGTAGGAGAAGTTATTTTTAGAATCGGTATTCAGCACCTACATAGTAGTAAGCACCGTTAAAACCAAATGGTGCTGAACGGCGTGAGTACTCAAATACACCGGTTGAACTGATAATAGTATTACCAGAAGCATCAACAATTGTGCCTGAGCGAGAATTACCTATGGTATTTTTATCAGGGTAAACGTCAAATAAATTGTTTGCACCAATATTTAGTGACAAGTTGTCTGTGACAAAATAATTTACTTTTATATCGGTAAGAATTTCAGCGCCGTAAGTCTGGCGACCGCCATCTTCAACCGTGTATTCGCCATAACGATTGAGCGATAAGTTTACCGTCCAATCTTCAAGGCGATATAATGCACTTAAGTTTACTCTGTCTTGTGGTTGCCATTCTTCGATGATTGAGGTTTCTTGCGAAGAAAATACATCTTCGACAGGGATCGTTTCCAAACCACTGCCCGCAGGAGTAAATAAATCAACCACATCGGTTTCAGTAAAGTTAGCCGCTAATGTAAAATCTAGGGTACCGCCTAAGCCTTCCGTGTTCCATGTCGCAACAAAATCCACACCTTGCGTTTCGGTATCTGCACCATTTAAGAAAAACTGCCCTGCACCTGCGCCAGAACTAACCAATGCAGCATCTAGCGTTGATGACAACCCTTTACCTAAACAGTTACTGATCACAATACGGTCGTCAATATCAATTGAATAATAATCAACGGTAACATTAATATTATCCGTCACGTTATACACAATACCTAAGCTCATGTTTTGTGACTTTTCTTCTTTAAGTTTTGGAATACCAATACTCTGTGCAAGTGTGCTGTCGTTTCTAAAAGTACCAACTTCTTCTGCAATTAGATCGCCATTAGGACCAACTACAAACTGGGTACTGATATTATTGAAATACAATTGCTGCATTGATGGTGCTCTAAAACCAGTACTCACCGCACCGCGCAGTGAAACGTCATCAGTCACCGACCAGTTACCCGCTAACTTAAAGTTAACCGTATCACCAAAGCCTTTGTAGTTATCGTAACGCAGTGCGCCAGAGATAATTACATCATCAATAATGTAAGTTTCAGCATCAAGGTAAAACGAAATCACATCACGTGATTCATCCACAGAAGATTCCGGCGATGAACCACCAAAACCTTGAGTACCACCTGCTGCATTTTCGCTGCCAATACCACCGCTCATACCATCGTAAATATTAACACCATTATTAGTATCATAATCACGGTAAGCGTATTCACTGCCTTCTAAAATACGATATTCATCGGTGCGAAGCTCGGCACCCATTGCCAGTGAAAAATTATCATAGTCTTGTGTAAAATCAAGATTGATTGTTTGCAGTGATAACTCCATGCCATACGCATACGCTTGGCGAGGAATAGTGGCACGAATATCATCAGCACTTAAACCTTGATCATAACGTAATAAATTAGCGTATGAACCATTGATAGTGTCACTAGTGGTATAATCGATGCTGTTTTCACCATAGGTGTATGACAGGTCAAGACTAGAGCTATTATCAAACTCTTTTTTAAAGCCAAAGTTATACGATATATCATCAATGGTGGTGTTGATCATTGGCAAGAAGCCCATCGGGATCACCGCATCACCATCTTGTAAAACAGGGTTGCCATCAGCATTGGCATTATGACGGAAGAACGCGGCTGATTCGTTATCTCGGGTTGAATAAGTAATAAAGCCATAGAGCTCACCACCAGCAAGTTCATAACCGGTATTCACCGTTAAAGCAAATTGTTGCGAGTCTGCATCACCAATTCTAAACGTATCACGTGGTGCAGTCAGCTCACGAGGATCGCCCGCTAACAGCGTGCCATCATCAAGCTCTGTGCAACCATAAAACTGGCAAGAGCCATGTAAACCGGCACGATTTGTAGGTGCACGGTCGCGGTAGTTGATAGTGGTATTTAAATAACCATCGTCGCCTAGCGCAAAGCCTTTATTAAAATCAACCGTAACGGTTTCGCCATCACCTTCAGAATACTGGCCATAGTTAACTGCGGCTTTACCGCCTTCATCAGCATCTTTTAATACGATGTTGATAACACCCGCAATCGCATCTGAACCATATTGTGCAGCCGCACCATCACGTAATACTTCGATACGTTTAATTGCAGCAGCTGGGATCGCATTCATATCTGTACCTGCAGTACCACGACCTACAGATGTATTAATATGGATAATGCTGGCTTGGTGACGACGTTTACCATTGATAAGTACTAATGTTTGATCTGGCCCTAAGCCACGTAAAGTGGCAGGTCGTAGTGCATCAGTACCATCACTGATCGATGAACTTGAAAAGTTAAAAGACGGTGCGATAGCTTGTAACATACGGCCGACTTCTGTTTGTCCGGTATTTTCTAGCGCTTCAGCACTTAAAATATCAACAGGTACGGGTAAGTCTTCGACCGAACGCCCTGCTACACGGCTACCAACGATGGCGATTTTTTCAATATTTTCTTGAGCGGCTTGTTCTTGTGCATTAGCAACTTGGCTATTGGTTGCCATTAAAAGTGGTATTACAGCAGCACTGACCCCTGAAAGCTTTCTCATGTTGTTATCATTCCTATTGATTTGTTTGAGTTTTATACTCAGTAAACCATTTTGATCAACAACCGCATCGAGTTCAGTATTTTTCAGCATTGTACTAAGCGCTTCTAACTGAGTGTAATAACCATACACTGATTGAGCTTGGTATTGTTTTGCTAAGTCAAACGAAAAAACCACGGTTTGTTCTGTTTGTTTTGCAAACTCTATCAATGCTTGATCTGCTCGCTGCGCTTTTATATCAAATTGTACCATCTGTGGATTTGCAGCCTCAGCCTGAACATTTAGGCTAAATACTAAAGGTGCTAATACAATTAACCCACAAATTGGATACGTTTGGTTACTGCGCAACTTATACAAACAGTTGAGAAAGAATAATCCGCTATGCAATCCTATTTTTTTATTAATTATTTTTTTACTTTTTATATTTACCATTGTAACTTCTGACACTTTAAATCAAAGAGCAAGCATAAGCTTAGCTGTGATCACCGTGTTTTAGGCTTACGATATGTTCACCTAAACGTTCATGCTCAATGGCTAAATTGATGCGCAGGCTATCAAGTAAACCGATAATATCACCGGCTTTAAACACCCCAGCCACTTTTAAAGAAGCTAATGCAGGATCAGCAAGTTCAAAACGCGTTGCGGTATAGCGACTCACTTCTTGCAGTGCTTCGCTTAACGACTCGCCATTAAAAATTAGCATACCTTGTTGCCATGCCAGATCCCGTTGTACATCATCTTGTGTTAACCGTTTGATTGGCTTAGTAATGCTTTCTTTAATTAATGCTTTTTCGCCAGAGATAACAATACTAGCATTAATTTTTTTCACACTGTCGGTATCATTACTAGCACTTTGCAATTGAACAAAATCATCAGCATTTACTGCAACCGAAGGATCCGTGATCATCACTTTACCCTCAGTAACAACCAACTCAAGATCCGATGCTGCATTACGTTGCACATTAAAAACAGTCCCCAGTGCGGTAAATGACTTATCGCCCGCCATCACCGTAAATGGACGTGCGGCATCTTTAGCAACATTAAAACGCCCTTCGCCTCGACTTAAAATCAGTTGTCGGCGGTTTTTTGTATACGCAACTTCTAATAAGCTATTGGTATTTAATTGCACTATCGTACTATCTGGTAGCACAAACGTTGCTTGCTCACCGACTTTAGTACGGTAAATTTTACTGTACTTGGCTTGTTCTTGTGGTGTTGTTGGCCACTGTTCAATACCAACAAATATAAAGCTGGCAACTAGCAATGCGGCAAAGACACTTGCCGCAATCGAAAAATTAATTTCTCTGCGGGCAGGCTTATTGATGCTATTTTTATTGGGAAATAAGCTACTCAACTCATTTAATACGCTCAGTTCATCCCATAACTGGGCTAACTCAAATACCGCATCTTGATGAGCTTTATTTTGTTGCACCCAGTGCTGAAATTGCATACGTTCTTGCTTTGATAAGCCCCTATCCATAGCACTTATCCAACGACTGGCATCTGCTTGAATAGCATCTTTAGACGAAAATTGATGAATATTACTCATTTTCCCACCCTCCTGGCAGGTTCAATAGTGGCACTGCTGTGCTCACCTAACTGCTCATGTTGCTGCATGTAGCGCATAGATTGTAACAGACCTTTGGCAATATGTTTTTCAACCGTACTTTCACTTAACTTCATTTGCGCTGCGATTTCTTTTTGGCTCATGCCATATACTTTCTTTAAAATAAAACATTTTCGCACTGGCTGGCTTAGTTGCTCAGTAGCACGGCAAAACAGTAAAAAGCGCTCTTTTGAGGTCACTTCATCCTCAAGCTGCATAGATCGCAACGACTGCTGATAATCATCAGAGGTATCTAATGAATCGCAATGCTGATTATCCCATTTAGCAATATGGTTAAGCGCCAAATGCTTGGCAGTCTTTAGCATATAACTGCGCGTATATTTAATATCTTGTTTTAAATCAGCCTGATAGCTCTTAACAAAGGTTTCTTGTACTATATCTTCCACGTCATCTGGTTGTACAATCCGCGAAACAAAACGTCGCAACTGTGAAGACAGATCAATAAATGTTGTAGATAATGTCGGCTTGCGCGTCATTATTAACTTTACCCTTGCTATTATTATTACGCCTAGGGTACGAGTTTTAGCGCCAATTACAAGGCAATTTGTTAATTTTGTGGTTATTAAAGCAGTTTCGCTAACAAAGCACTTACAGCACGTCATAATTAAGCTATTGTCATACAAAACAATGACTTCATTATTTTATAAACAGCTTTATTGCGGGGCGCATAAAAGCGCTCAATTATTTAGTTATTAAACTAAATTACGCTTTAAAAACCACGGTTGCTGCGACTTGGTTCATATAGCCCTAATATGTTCTACACTCTTTAAAATGCAATGAAAAAAATAAACACCAGCATATACCTGTAAAAATTTAAGGTATACACTCGTATTTAACTAAGCTAAATGGATTAAGCACCACGTAAGTCAAGCTGATGATAAAATCAACAGAATGTCATGCTATTAGCTTATAAAATGTTACATATTATTTATACTTAACAATTGGAACTGTGGAGTAACCATGCGTCTGTCTTTCGCACCATCAAAATTATCTTTATTCTTATTTACCTCGGCTTCGTTGTTTCTACAAGGTTGTAGTGAAGCACCTAAAGCCGAACAAGCAGCAATGCATCCAGCAGCTGTGGCAACAACCATAGCAACCTATGAAGATGCCCCATTCACTATTGAACTACCGGCAACCTTATCAGGTTCTAAAGAAGTTCAAGTACGTGCCAGAGTAACGGGGATCCTAGAATCTCGTAACTTTGATGAAGGCCAGACAGTTAAGCAAGGGCAGTCACTTTTCACTATAGATTTAGCCCCCTATCAATTGGCGGTTGAAAGCGCGCAAGCAGCTCTTAATGGTGCAAAAGCATCTTTAGTACAAGCCGAACGTGAAGTGAATCGATTAGCCAAACTACGTGCTGAGAAATCAGTCTCACAACGGGATTATGATAACGCCAGCTCCACCCAAGATATTGCTAACACGACGTTAGAGGCCGCGAAAGTTGCATTAAAAGAAGCCCAACTGAATTTAGAATATGCGCAAGTAAAAGCACCTGTCGCTGGGGTGGTGGGCCGTGAATTTGTGTCGGTAGGTACTTTTGTATCAGGTCCCGATCTATTATTAACGCAAATTACCCAGTTTGATCCTATTCGTTTACGATTTGGTATTTCTGAGCGTGAACAATTACAAATGCGTCAAGATGTCGCAAATGGCTCTTTATCGCTGCCAGAAAAAGGTCAGTGGCACACGAGCATTAAATTACAAGACGGTTCACTCTCCAATAAAAGTGGCAAAGTTAACTTCTCTGATGTACGTATTAATCCAAATACCGGCACCAGCGAACTACAAGCAATTATCCCCAACACTGATTTTGAACTTCGCCCAGGTCAATTTGTGCGAGTGATGTTAAGTGGTGCGGTACGCAAAAATGCATTTGTAATACCACAACGTGCGGTACTTGATAATGGCACTGGTAAATTTGTTTATGTAGTCGCTAAAAATGAACAAGGCGGCACGATTGCGCGCCCAGCTCCCGTTGAAGTAGGTGAGTGGATCCAAAAGCCAGATAATCAAGGTGATAAAAACTTTTGGTTGATTAAATCAGGCATACAGCAAGGCGATGAAGTGATCATCGATGGTATGGCAAAGATTTTCTTTCCAGGCATGCCAGTGGCCGTTAACAATGCAACAAACAACGTAAGCGCAGAATAGGCGCAGGGAGTTTTATGTTTTCTCGTTATTTTATCGACAGACCTATTTTTGCGTTTGTGATCTCAATTGTTATTGTGCTGGCGGGCCTGGCTGCCATGCGCAGCTTGCCGATCGCCCAATACCCTGAAATTGCCCCACCCGTTGTGCAAGTGACAGCAGCCTATCCGGGTGCGTCGGCTGAAGTACTCGAACAAACCGTAGCCGCGCCGATTGAAAATGCGATTACCGGTGTTGAAGGCATGATGTATATGTCTTCAACCTCGACAAGCTCTGGTGCAACAACCATTGAAATAACGTTTGAAATTGGCACCGATATTGACCAAGCAGCAGTTAACGTCAATAACCGTGTAAAGCAAGTTGAAGCTCGTTTACCTGAAGAAACACGGCGCCAAGGCGTGGTGGTGCAAAAAGGTTCATCGAGTTTTTTGCAAGTTCATGCGTTTTATTCACCGGACGGCACTCGTGATAGTCTATGGACTTCAAACTATGTCACCCTGAATATTTTAGACCGTATTAAACGTGTTCCTGGTACAACGAGCGTACAAATTTTTGGCGCGAAAGATTACGCCATGCGTATTTGGCTGCGCCCTGATGTAATGAGTCAGCTCGGTGTTACTGTTGAAGAAGTCGCAGGGGCAGTTCGCAGCCAAAACTCTCAATATGCAGCCGGTTCGATTGGTGCAACCCCCACTTCACAATCAGCGCAAGAGCTGGTTTACAGTGTTACCGCTCAAGGGCGTTTATCAGAGCCTGAACAATTTGAAGAAATCATTATTCGTTCAAACCTTGATGGCAGTAGCTTACGTTTAAAAGACATCGCCCGTGTTGAACTTGGTGCAAAAGATTATAACTTCAGAGGCACTATCAACGGCAAAGAAGCCGTACTATTAGGTATTTTCCTACAACCTGGTGCCAATGCACTTGATGTAGCAGCAGAAGTTAATGGCGTATTAGCAGAGTTAACTCAGCAATTTCCCACTGGACTTGCTCACTTAAATTCGTACGATACCACCCGTTTTGTTGAAGTCTCGATCCGCGAAGTAGTGAAAACACTACTTGAAGCAATGGTACTGGTTTTCTTAGTGGTGTTCTTATTTTTACAAAATTGGCGCGCCACACTGATCCCAACTCTTGCCGTACCGGTGTCATTACTTGGTACGTTTGCTGGCATGTATATGCTTGGTTATTCTATTAACTCATTGACTTTATTTGGTATGGTACTGTCTATTGGTATCGTAGTGGATGACGCCATAGTGGTACTTGAAAACGTAGAGCGTATCATGCACGAAGAGCATGTGAGCGCCCATGAAGCCGCAATAAAAGCGATGAAAGAAGTATCAGGACCTGTTGTTGCTATTGTTCTAGTACTTTGCTCAGTGTTTGTGCCAATTGCATTTCTAGGTGGCTTAACTGGCGAACTATTCCGTCAGTTTGCGATCACCATTTCAATTGCTGTGAGCTTATCTGGCATAGTTGCACTAACAATGACCCCTGCTTTATGTGTGCTTATTTTAAAACAAGAGCATAAACAAACCGCAAGCTTCTTTTTATGGTTCAACCGTGTATTTACTAAAATAACCAGTAAGTATGTGGGTGCTGTTGGTTTTATGGTGCGCCGAGGAGCATTAGGTTTATTGCTGATGATTGGTATGGTGTCAATTACCATTGGCCTTTGGAAAAGCACTCCAGGTTCATTAGTGCCTGATGAAGACCAAGGCTACTATATTTCAGCTATTTTCTTACCTGACGGCTCATCCCTTGAGCGTACAGAAAAAGTAGTGGCTGAAGTAATTAGCGCCGTACAATCTAATCCTGCCAATGAAAATGTGGTGGCATTTACAGGCTTTGATTTTATTGGCGGCGGTTATAAAAACAGTGCAGCCACCTTATTCGTCACCCAAAAACATTGGGATGAACGAGAGGTTGATACTAAAAGTTTGGTTAATGAGCTGTTTATGAAAACTGCGCATATCAACGAAGCACTTGTTTTAGCGTTTAACCCCCCTGCTATTTTTGGTTTAGGGAGCACTGGCGGATTTGAATTTTATATTCAAAACAAAGGCGCAGGTGGCCCAGAAAAACTGCAACAAGCCATGGGTTTAATGATGGCTGAAGCACAAAAAAGCCCTATTTTAAGTGGCCTACAAACGTTGTGGCGACCAAATGCACCGCAACTTAAAGTTGATGTAGATCGTGAACAAGCCCGCGCAATGGGCATTGAAATTGACGATGCCTTTACAGCCCTTGCCGGTACACTGGGTACTTATTATGTGAACGACTTCAATAAGTTTGGCCGAGCTTGGCAAGTACTCATGTCAGCAGAAGCTGAATTTAGAATGAAGCCTGATGACATTGGACGAATTTATGTAAAAAACAGTCAAGGTACTATGGTCCCTATGTCTGCGTTTACTAATATTGAATATAGCCGCGGACCAGAAAATCTAAATCGTTATAATAACTTGCCTGCGGTAAAACTGCTCGGTAATGCTGCACCCGGTTACAGCTCTGGCCAAGCAATTGCTGAAGTTGAACGTATTGCAAAAGCAGTATTACCACCGGATATGACCTACGACTGGACCGGCTCTGCGTATCAAGAAAAACGCAGCTCAGGTACCACAGGAATTGCTTTAGGCCTTGCGGTGATCATGGTTTTCTTAATCCTTGCAGCACTATATGAGCGTTGGTCATTGCCACTATCGGTGATGCTAGCATTGCCATTTGGAACCTTTGGCGCATTGGTATCAATCTGGTTAGTAGGCATGACTAACGATGTGTACTTCCAAATCGGCTTAGTGACCTTACTTGGTTTAGCCAGTAAAAATGCCATTTTGATTGTTGAATATGCATTGATGAAACATCAACAAGGTTGGAGCGCAAGCGCTGCAGCACTTGAAGCTGCCCGCCTTCGATTTAGACCCATCATCATGACTTCGATGGCCTTTATTTTAGGTGTAGTGCCATTAGTATTGAGCTCAGGCGCCGGTGCAGGTGCACGTCATAGCGTTGGTACTGGCGTTATGGGCGGCATGATGGCAGCAACCTTCCTTGCCGTGTTCTTTGTACCACTGTTCTTTTATTGGTTAACTGAGCGCAAACTTACTGAAAAACGCTCGCGAGCAGATTTATCCGATGAAATTGCAAGCCACCACAAGCGTGAACATGTCGACACCCAAGAGGGTAATTTATGATTTAAGCTCAGCTACAAAAATATAAGGGCAAACAGTGGTTTGCCCTTTTTTATGGTAATTTGATAACTAGCAATTTTATACTGTCGGCGCTACTATTAAACTATTGCGTCGAGGAGCCTTATGATGAATAGTGAAAAATTAACCGAGTTTGAGCAGTACTTTCAGATTGATGAAAGTAATCGAGTAAATTTATTTGCTGTTGACGATAGCAAAGTGCCTACTACCTTAGCGCAACTAGAAGCAGATATCCCACCGTTATTTAAATTGGCCAATGAGGTTAGTGAATTAGAGCAAAGCTCGTTAAGACCATTGCGTAGCCTTGGTGATTTGGCACAAGAGCTTGCCGTATTTTTACAAGCACAATCGCGTAAAATCGACTTGATCATGAGCCATATATTAGCCTCAGAGCAGCCCGAAGATAACGCCATTTATTGTGATAGCTACGGCGGTGGCGGTGTCAAACTAACCGATACAAAAGTCTACTCTATTGGCCAAGTATTTCGCACTAAATTATTTTTACAGCATGAAGCCTCTGCTATTTATTGTTACACCGAGGTAGTTGCGGTTAATAAGATTGACGATGAACACTACCAATACACCCTACTTTTTAAAGCCATCCGCGATACTGATCAAGAACTTGTGGTACGTGCTAGTTTACATGCACAAACCAGACAACTGAAAAAGCGTCAGCTGCTGCAACATGAAAGCGACAACTTTGATAACCAAGACACAACAGAGCCAACAAAACCAGAATAATATAGATACTAGCAACCCTCATTTTGAAGTGGCTTGGCTATAGTTGAAATGCTAAACTAATAGCACCTTTGTTTGTTTATTAAATTCATGAACTTTAGACTTTTACCCGAATGGGCTGAGCAAGACGCCGTTATGCTCACTTGGCCACACCAAGCCACTGATTGGTGCGACAATTTAACCGCTGTAGAGCCTGTATACGTGCAATTATGTCAGCATATTTGTAATGCAGAGCAATTAGTGATCATCGCTCATGATGAAGCCTTAAAAACACACATTAGCCAGTTATTGCATAGCAACGCTGTTGATTTGAGCCGCGTGCATTTTGTTGTTACTCCCTGTAACGATACGTGGGCACGTGATCATGGCCCATTAACCTGCGCCGCAGTTGCTGATAATAGCCAACTAAAAATTGTTGATTTTATCTTTAATGGCTGGGGTAATAAATTTACCAGTGAATTAGATAATAAAATTAATGCGGTACTGATTAAACAACTTGCCGATACGCGCAATCAATACCAAGCGCTTGATTTGGTTCTTGAAGGTGGCGGTGTAGAGATTGATCAACACGGTGTACTATTGACCACCAGTGAATGTTTGCTTAATCCAAATCGTAATCCAAATCTAACCCAACAAGACATTGAACAGTGCTTGCGTGAACAACTTGGCGCCACCGACTTTTTATGGGTTGATCATGGCTATTTAGCCGGTGACGATACCGACAGTCATATCGACACTTTAGTGCGCTTTGCGCCTAATGATACCTTAGTGTATGTAAAGTGTGATGATAAAAATGACCAACACTTCAGCGCTCTTGATGCCATGGAAAAGCAGTTACAAGGTTTTAAAACAACAACAGGTAAACCTTATACCTTAATTGATTTACCATGGCCAAAAGCCGTATTTAATGATGATGGCGACAGGTTACCTGCCACCTACGCAAATTATTTAATCATTAATGGAGCTGTACTTGTGCCTATTTATGCTGATGCCAATGACGAATTAGCCTTAGCACAAATTCAAACGGCCTACCCTGAGCATCAAATAATAGGCGTAAACTGCTTACCAATTATTCATCAATTTGGTAGTTTACACTGCATTACTATGCAATTACCCCGTGGATTTTTAGCTGGAGCATCATTATGAGCAGCCCTGCAAATTTAATCGTTGCCTTAGTGCAGCAAAGTAACAGTGATAATGCCGCACAAAACATGGCAAAATCAATTGCCGGTATTCGCGATGCCGCAAGCCAAGGCGCACAACTGGTGGTGTTACAAGAATTACATCGCAGTCTGTACTTTTGTCAAACCGAAGATGTTGATGTATTTGATTTGGCAGAGACTATTCCTGGCCCAAGTAGCGACACTTTAGCTGAGCTTGCAAAAGAATTAAGCATTGTTATTGTTGCCTCTTTATTTGAAAAACGTGCCACAGGGCTTTATCACAATACTGCGGTAGTGCTTGAAAAAGACGGCACAATTGCGGGGAAATACCGTAAAATGCATATCCCTGACGATCCAGGCTTTTACGAAAAGTTTTATTTCACTCCGGGTGATTTAGGTTTCGAACCAATTCAAACTTCTGTCGGCAAACTTGGTGTCTTAGTGTGTTGGGATCAATGGTTTCCAGAGGCTGCGCGTTTAATGGCAATGGCCGGTGCTGAACTATTAATTTACCCAACCGCAATTGGCTGGGATCCACGTGATGACGAAGGCGAGAAAACACGTCAAAAAGATGCGTGGGTAATATCGCAACGCGCACATGCGGTTGCCAATGGCGTACCCGTGATTAGTTGTAATCGTGTCGGTCATGAAAGTGATCCAAGTGGTCAAAGTGATGGTATTCAATTTTGGGGTAACTCGTTTATAGCGGGTCCTCAAGGTGAACTGCTAGCAGAAGCCAACAACACTGATGAGCAACTGTTACTTGTTGAACTTGATCAAAAGCGTTCTGAAAATGTAAGACGCATTTGGCCGTACCTACGCGACCGTCGTATAGATCATTACCACGATTTAACCAAAATATATCGCGATTAAGAATAAATTAGCGCCTCAGTTGAGGCGCATTAAAGGAGTAGTAAATGGCGTTTGCGCAATGGGCAGCCTTGCCTTGGGTAAAATCTCAAAAAGATAAAATTCAATGGGGGCAACTCACTGGCAGTGGTTTAAGTATTGCCATTGCACAAGGAGTTAAACAACAAGCTGGCTTAGTGCTTATTGTTACCCCTGATACACCCAGTGCATTGCGCCTTGAAACAGAGTTGGAGTGCTTGCTCCCCGAGCATCCAGTAATGATATTCCCTGATTGGGAAACGTTGCCTTACGATCATTTCTCACCCCATCAAGATATAATTTCATCGCGCTTAGCCACCTTAAATACTTTAAAAAAAGAACAACAAAGTGTATTAATTGTGCCTGTGTCTACCTTGATGCTACGTACCGCCCCTGCTTCGTTTATTTATGGTTCAACCATTAATTTTAAAGTCGGTGATATTCTCGATACCCACAAACTTCGCAGTAACTTAGAGCAAGCAGGCTATTTACATGTGCAACAAGTCATGGAGCATGGTGAATACGCCATTCGTGGCTCGATTGTTGATTTATACCCAATGGGCAGTCCGCATCCATTTAGACTCGATTTTCTTGATGACGAACTTGATACCATTCGTTTATTTGATGTTGAAAGCCAACGCTCGGATGAAAAAGTCGATAAAATTGAATTACTACCTGCTCATGAGTTCCCTACCAACGAAGCCGATGTTGAACGATTTAGAATAAACTACCGTGAAAAATTTGGTGCCAGCTCATCGCAAGATTCCGTGTATATGCAAGTGACCAAAGGCAATTGGCCTGCTGGTATCGAATATTATATGCCGCTGTTTTTTGAGCAATTAGCCACTATCTTTGATTACCTGCCAGATACTGCAACAGTGATGCAACTGGGAGATTTAGAAGATGCTGCGGAGCATTTTTGGCATGATATTAATGTGCGTTATGAAAACCGTCGAGTCGATCCACTGCGCCCGTTACTTGAGCCAGTTGCACTTTATCAACCCATTAATGAACTGTTTGAAAATTTAGGCAACTTTGCTCGCATTCGGTTATCGCAAGCAAAACTCGCGACAAAAGCAGGCAATAAAAATCTAGTCACCAGCGAGTTACCCGCAATACGCATTGATCATAAACTACATGAACCCTATCAAGCATTTATAAATTATGTAGCAGCGCAAAAGAAACAAAAAGGCCGTATCTTACTGTCAGTAGAATCCGATGGTCGCCGTGAATCTCTGCTCGCTATACTTAAACCCAGTGGCTTAAAGTTTAAAGAGTTTTCATCATTCGATGAATTTGTAAATAGTAGTAGCGATGTTGGCTTAATTGTCAGCCCACTAGAACAAAGTGTGGTACTTGGTACAAAGCCCGCATTATCCATTGTTACTGAACAAGAATTACTTGGCATTAAAGTATCGCAGCGTCGCCGTCGTAAACATAAATACGAAGCTAGCCAAGATGCGCTCATCCGTAACTTAGCTGAACTTAAAGTTGGCCAACCGATTGTACACTTGGATCATGGTGTAGGCCGCTACCAAGGTCTGCAAACGATTGATGCGGCGGGACTGATCACTGAGTTTGTAACCATTACCTATGCCAATGAAGCAAAGTTGTATGTGCCAGTGTCAGCCCTGCATATGCTCAGTCGTTATTCTGGTGGCGAAGAAGCCAGTGCACCGCTGCATAAACTGGGATCTGATGCTTGGGAAAAAGCGAAAAAACGCGCGGCGGAAAAGGTACGTGATGTGGCCGCTGAATTACTCGATATTTACGCCCAGCGCCAAGCAAAACCGGGGAATGCCTTTAAACTTGATGGTGCTGCTTATCGCGTCTTTAGCGATGGGTTTCCATTTGAGGAAACTGACGATCAGCGTAACGCTATCGAAGCTGTGCTAGGTGATATGCAAAGTAAACAAGCAATGGATAGGTTAGTCTGTGGTGATGTAGGTTTTGGCAAAACTGAAGTTGCGATGCGCGCCGCCTTTGTTGCTGTAAACGACAATAAACAAGTAGCCGTTTTAGTACCAACTACCTTGCTTGCACAACAACACTTTGAAAACTTTAAAGATCGATTTGCCGACTTACCCATTGAAGTCGGTGTGCTGTCTCGCTTTAATTCACCTAAAGAACAAAAAGACACCCTAGAAAAAATGGCTAAAGGTACCTTGGACATCGTCATTGGTACTCACAAATTGATCCAAGCCGATATTATATTTAAAGATCTTGGCTTGCTCATTGTCGATGAAGAACACCGGTTTGGGGTACGTCAAAAAGAGAAGATAAAATCACTGCGTGCCGATGTTGACATTTTAACACTCACTGCAACACCTATCCCACGTACATTAAATATGGCCATGAGTGGTATGCGTGATCTTTCAATCATCGCTACCCCTCCTGCAAAACGCTTAGCGGTTAAAACATTTGTTCGTCAACGCGATGCAGATTTGATCAGAGAGGCGGTATTGCGGGAAATAAAGCGTGGTGGCCAAGTATACTTTTTACATAATAACGTTGAAACTATTGACCGCGTGGCAGAAGAAATTAGTGAGTGGGTACCTGAAGCAAGCGTCGCTTCTGCCCATGGCCAAATGCGCGAACGTGATTTAGAACAACTGATGAGCGAATTTTACCACCAGAAATACAACGTACTCGTATGTACTACCATCATTGAAACGGGAATTGATATCCCCACAGCAAACACAATTATTATGGATAGAGCCGATAAACTAGGCTTGGCGCAGTTACATCAGTTACGGGGTCGAGTTGGTCGCAGCCATCATCAAGCTTATGCTTACTTATTAACGGGTAATCCTAAAGGGCTGTCGAAAGATGCTGTAAAACGCCTTGAAGCCATCGAGTCACTGGAAGATTTAGGTGCCGGTTTTGCACTCGCAACCCACGATTTAGAGATCCGTGGTGCTGGTGAGTTGCTTGGTGATGATCAATCAGGACAAATGCAGACCATCGGCTTTAGCTTATATATGGAAATGCTTGAGCAAGCTGTGAAATCTCTTCGTGAAGGCAAAGAGCCTACCCTTGATAACTTGCTACAACAACAAAGTGAAGTGGACTTAAAATTAGCCGCTTTACTGCCTGAAGATTATATTCACGATGTAAATGCGCGACTAGGTATTTACAAACGGGTTGCCAGCTGCGCTAACCTAGATGATATGGACGAATTACAAGTTGAGCTGATTGATCGCTTCGGCCTGCTGCCTGATGCAACTAAAAACCTATTTAGTTTGCAACAACTGAAACTCAAAGCCAGCGAATTAGGCATTAAAAAAATTGAAGCAAATCCAAAAGGTGGCTATTTTGAGTTTAGTCAACATACTAAGGTTAACCCTAGCTTCATTATAGGTTTGATACAAAGTGCACCTAAGGTGTATAAAATGGATGGTGCAAATAAGTTGCGCTTTGCGATCAATGAGGCGAATGCCCGCGAACGCTTAAAAATGGTCACTGCAATGATTGCAGATTTCGAAAAAAAGGTTAGCCATTAATGTTGCTTAAAAAATCTCTTATCCTACTGTGTTGTGTATTTAGTAGCGCAGCATTTGCAGAACGTTGGTTTGAAGTAGAAGTACTGATATTCAAACAGCGCCCTGCCCCTTATTTGCAAGAGGATTTTAGCTTAGACAAAGAGCCAATTAAGGCTAAGCGTAGCGTTGATTTACTGACACCACTTTATACTGCGCAAGCTAAACAGGAGTGTATCAACGGCGACACTCGCTTTAATTCACAGTCATTAACCGATTCTGTGATTGGTGCCAATCGCTCTAATTTATGTGATGGCAGTATTGACTACCTACACAGTTACTCAGCACTGCCACTTAGCCCAATAGCGCCTGTTAAAGACGATATGGAGCAAACCTACTTACTTGCTCCCGAACAGCTACAATTTATATCACAACAGCAAGAGCTGGCGCGAAAAGGACTCAAGCCTATACTTCATACAGGATGGCGTTTTGAAGGTGCGAGCCAATCTCGCTCTGAAAGTATTAAACTGTTTGGCGGTAAATTATTACGCGCACCTGTGATTGCACAAACGCCACAGTATACAAATAATGACTTTATTAGTTTAGTCAACACCAACCAGAGCATAGCCCCAGTAGTTGAACAAGCTACGGATCAATGGGAGCTAGATGGTAGCTTTAATATTTACTTGCGCCATTATTTATTTATTAATGCCAGTTTTGATGTGAATGAAAGACAAGCCAACGGTGAAATCCAACACGCTCGGTTCGCACAATTCAAACGCGTTATAAGTGGCGACATTCATTATTTTGACCATCCTAAAATGGGCATGATTGTACAAATTAGAAAATTCAAACACTAAATAAAGGAAGATGACCGAATGAAAAAGCTTTTAATTATTGCTGCAGCATTAAGCCTAGCAGCTTGCTCAAAAGTAAGCTTAGAGAACTACGAAAAAATCGAAATTGGCATGGATAAAACTGCAGTAGAAGCTATTTTAGGCAGTGCTGATAATTGTGTTGAAAAAACCCTACACACAAATTGTACATGGGGCGATGACAGTAAAAACATTGAAATAACCTTAGTGTCAAACAAAGTATCTTTGTACAGTAAAACTGGTTTAGAAAAATAAACCATTGCAGTAGGTAGTAACAAACTTACTACCTACTGACTTAATGTTATTACCACCAATAAACAGGATAATGACGTTTAGGATTGCGTGATAAATTATTAACTAGCAACCCAACTAACAGCATAATTGTCGTACCAAACAACACAGGGCTAAGCACATAGTAATAACCAAGCTGTTGTATACCATTACCACCAATAACCGCAATCAATGCAGTAGCGCCACCGGGAGGATGCAAAGTACGTGTTAAGTGCATAACTGCAACTGATAATGATACAGCCAAAGCACTTGCCAACATTAAATCAGCAGTTAGCAGTTTTGCCACAGTCACACCTACCAACGCGCTGAGAGCATGACCGCCAATAAGATTGCGCGGCTGAGAAAACTCCGCTAATGGCGCACCGTAAACAAGCACTGCAGTTGCACCTAAAGAACCAATTAAAAATAAATTAGTTAACGGATCAAACTGTAAACTTTTACCAATTATAGCAACCAAATAAATGCCCAAAAATGACCCAAGTAAAGACCACATAATTTTACTCATTGGTTTACGTGGTGGACATTGACTGGTTGCGGCCATCCTGGAAATCAGAAAGCGCATATCACTTCCCCTCAAGCTGTGTAAAATGAGGGAGATAATACCTGATAGATAAGAAAATCGACGACAACTTTTATTCCATTTCGCTATAAATAAGCTCAATACTAACAATTTTACTTCTATTTAAAGTGATTTTATAACGCTGATACTTTATCTCTTCGTCATTTTGATATGAAAGCACTACATTTAGTTGATAGCGGCGCTCCACACTTTGTTTTGATATTTTATTACTATCAAGATGATACAGTTTACCTTCGCCTTTTTTTAAGTTCCGCGCAAACGCCGCTAAACTAAACTGCAAGGTCTGTTGCAAGCTATCATAACCAGGTAAAAACTCTTTTGCATTAACCCGAATTTCACTGGCAAAGTGCAGCCATTGCGCTGCTTGTTTATTTTGTTGACGTCGTTTTGAAAATATTTTTCGTACATCCTCTGGAATATGTTTAAAGCGTGTATATTCAAGCCAGATGTATTGTGTAGCTATTTTATCTTTGGTTACACTATTTCGAAATTGAAACCGCCATTTTGGCCGCCCTTTCACAATGGCTCGCCAAATAACTCGTGTTATGTCTTCTTTAAAAATTTCTCGCATCCCGTAAATAGCGCCCAAAATGATCACTAATGTCGCAGTCACTTCGGTAAATGAGATCCGCGCATTCAGAACCACAACCATAACAAGCGCCATTATAATCGCTGTAACGGTTCCTTTAACCAATCGTTTTAAATAACTATTAAGGTAACGAGTATTACGATTTAACACCACACCATGCTCAATCAAACGCTGTAAAAGACGCATCTTATTGGTGATCCGGTTTGCATCCTGAAGGGTTGATTCCGAGTTATATTGCAGCTCATGTCGATAATCTTGCTCGGCTTTACAAAAATTCATCAGATCATTACGCTCTTTCGCGAAATCACTGCTACGAGGCCCTTCGTCAAGTAATTTTAAAAACGACTGCTCAATATGCCAACTCAGATAGTTATCTGCATTGGTATAAAACGAGATCAGTTTTTCATCATCTGGTGTGTAACGCCTTAGTTTTTTAAGTAAGCTTTGACTTTGTTCACATAATTCAATAGCGCGCTGATAAAACTCATCAACTTCTTCAATCTTCAAGGTATCTTTGATATCGGTATCAATCGCTAGGCGGACTTGATAACAATACAAATTGAGGTTTTGCCGATAGTCTTGTTGTTCACCTTTATTTTTACTAACAAAGCGACTGCGCACTAAAGGTAAATGGATATTATTGGCGTTATACGCTAAATACGATTTGAAGTGGTTATTAAAATACGATTCTTCTGTTAACGTTTGCGGATTGATGCCCATTTCATTCGGAATAGAAAAATACATATCAATGCGCTGTTCAGAGCGCGGGCTCAATTCAGGTTCAATTATAAAGGATAAGTTTTCATCCTGTTTTAGCAATCAGCTCTCCTAATAAGTAAAAAGATGCCTCTAGTTTACTGCCACACTTTCATTTGTTCAATAAAAAAAGGCCTAGTAAAAACTAGGCCTTAGATAAAATCAAAGTTACTTACTGATTAAAGTTTAACATTCACACCAGCAAAGAAACGACGACCTAATACATCATATGTGAACGGATCAGTATTTGAATCGTAGTTACCTGAGTAATAAGGTGGTTGTTTATCAAATAAGTTATTTACACCAGCTGAAACACTCACGATATCATTTATCATATATGAGCCACTTATATCGTGGTATACAATAGATGGAGTCGTTGGTGCAATACATTTACCCGGTTCATTACGACATGTAAAGCTATCCATTCCGGCAATATAACGGGCTTCATACGTTGCATCCCAGCTATCACTGCTTGCTGTAAGGTGGAAGTTTGACTTAAGATCTGCAAAACCACCGCTACCATTTGTAACGTAGCCTTGGTAATCAATCACAGCACCAGTGTCTACTACATACTCGTCTAAATATGTTGTATCTAAGCCTGCTTTCCAAGCTACACCTAATGCATCAAATGAATACGCTAAGTTTAAATCAATACCTGATGTTTTTTCAGAACCGATATTACGTAACTGGTTATTAAATACTATACGACCATCTGGACGTATAAATGCACCGGTATTTTCACACAGTGTAGTACCTGTGCCGCTAGGATTAATACATTGATCAACAACGAATTGACTAGTGTAAGTACTGATCGCATTTTCAATTTCAATATCGTAGTAATCTACTGTCATTGAAAAGCCGCTAATCCACTCAGGCTCATACACAATACCGAATGTTAATGTATCAGCTTCTTCTGGAGTTAAAGCTGTATTACCACCAACAGTAACTTCAGCTTGATCGTCTGCGCCAGGGTAAGTTACACCATCATAAGATATTGCTTTACCAGAATACAATTCATCAACAGTAGGTGCACGGAAAGCTGTTGAACGCACAGCACGCATCATTAGCTCGTCTGTTGCTCTCCAAGTTAAACCTAACTTCCAAGTATTATCTGAACCAAAGGTGCTGTAATCAAAAGCACGAATTGCCGCACTTAATTCAACACTTTGCGCTAAAGGTGCATCTGCTAATAATGGAATTGCAAATTCGACATAAGCTTCATCAACATCAAAGCCGCCACTTGTTGGATCGATACGAGGATCATTACCTAGACCTTGTGCAGCAATTGAGTCAGGATCTTGCCATGCTTTTTCTTGACGATGCTCTACGCCAGCAGCAAATGCAGCATAACCTGCAGGTAGTTCAAACATCTCACCAGACAGTGAACCAGCAACGATAAATAACTGGCTGCCACCTGATTCTTGTTCTTTGTAAATATAAGGATTTACATTTGCTTGAGCCCAATCAGCTTCATTTAAAGGATTAAATGTGCCAGCATCTACGGCCGCTTTTAACGCCGAAACATTGTGAAGATTGCTGGTTTTACTTACTGAATCGTTACGACCAAAATTTGCAGAAAGATCCCAAGAGTAATCATTAATTACACCTTCAGCACCAACAACTATGCGCACAGTATCTACAGTTTGGGTGTAGTTACGAGTACCACTTTCGCTCATACGACGACGGTAGCTAATTGGGTCACCTGCAGCGTAGTTGGTTGGCGTTGTAACATAATCACCATTTGCATCTTCTACAAACGCATTATTAACAACTTGACGTTTATCATACGTTTGGCCTAATAAGCTATTGCCCATAGTGCTTGGATCGTAGTTAAATGCAAAGTTAATTGGTTGTGGAGCTAACTGCTGCTCTGACCAACGTTTAGTATAAGTGAATTCACTGAAGAAATTTGTATCGTCGGTAAGTTCATATGTACCAAGACCCGTAATATTTAAACGATTCATTGGTGTATATAAATAGCTACTTTTTGAGTAGTTGTATGCATCAGCTGCTGTTGTGTAGCGATGTAAAGTACCGCCTAGTCCACTTAAACCACTGTCGTCAGCAACACCCGTCTTCTCTAATTCACCATCTTTATTTAAGATATCAGCCGTCACATTACTTTGAATGTGTCCACCTTCGCTGAATGAAGAACCACCACAATATAGGCCATTTGCGCCTTCTAGTAGTGGGCAGCTTGAGAAGTCACGATCACTTTGGCTTGCTTGGCCACGATTAGTGTACTGAGCACCAAAAACAATGTTACCTTTATCAAAAGAAGTACCAACTGTAAAATCAATTGAATTTTCAGTTGCATCATGCTTTGAAGTCATTGCAGTGTTTACATTTAAATCTAAACCTTCAAAGTCATTTTTAAGGATGATGTTTACAACACCTGCCACAGCATCAGTACCATAAACAGCAGAAGCACCATCTTTAAGTACTTCAATTTGCTTGATCATTGATACTGGAATAGTGTTTAAATCAACGGTAGACGCTGCACCAGTCCCTGAGTTGATCATACGACGACCGTTAACAAGCACTAAAGTACGTTGAGAACCTAAACCGCGAAGGTTAATCGATGCGTTACCGCCAGATCCATTATTAACACCAGGGTTTGTCATTGCGCCGCCTGTAGCGGTCATCTTTTGTAATACGCTATCGATGCTTGTTGCACCCATTGCTTTAATATCATCGGCGCCAATTAATGTAACTGGGCTAGCGGTTTCCATATCTGAACGCTTAATGCGAGAACCCGTTACTTGAATTTTTTCGATAGTTTGCGCCGCATTTTCAGCTGCTGCTACTTGCATTGTTGAAAACATAGGAATAGCTGTGACAACAGCTAAGCCAATCATAGATTTTTTCATGTGAAACCCTACTTGTTGGAGAAATACCTTGCTCAGGTAGCGCTCGTTTTATTTGAGAATATCGAGTCAGCGATGGCAACTTAGGCGGATTTAACTGAATGAAATCTGAATGAGTGGTCAATAATTATCTTTGCGATTATTGATAAACCTGCAACAGGTACGTTAGTTAATGAATGTTTCATTGTTAACTAGTTAATACACTTTAAGTTCATAAACTTAAGGACAAACAAAAACATTTTAAACATGTATGAAATCAAACTAATGGATTTTGTAATTATATGTAATTAACGTATAAAAAATACCTAAATCAGAAAATTTCACAAGTTAATCACATCATTTTATTAAAACTGCAAAACTGACCAACAACTGCTAACCATAGTTATGCAATAATTTTGCGTATTTAAGCTCTATGCAACTTTTTTGATAGCAATGTAGTGGTTTTTAGCTTTGTTCATTGCAGCTTAATGTCAAAATAAGGTGGTTTTATGCGCACTCTATAAATTTAACTGAAAATATAAAAACGAGGCGAGACTTAAACTGAAAACTCTGATTTACAAATAGATACTCAACTTAATATTTAGCGTCTTATTTCAGTAAATATTGCTTTGAAGTGTTTTGATGAGTTAAAGGTTCAATTAAAAAATGGGTCCAGTGCATTATTAATGCATGAAGTCAGCTAATACTTAGCTAATGAAGGTACCAAAAATTGCGTGTATGGATGGGTAGAATAATTGATAACGAACGTTCGTAACTCTATACTCTAAGCTTCGGGTAGCAAACTTCTTAACCAACAATCCGATTTAATATGAATTAAACTGATATCAATAAATCGCATCAAAGTAATAAAATATCTGCTTAAATTGGCCCTGTGGATTTTTAACTTCGAGTGTCAACTTCCAGGTCATATTACGCTCGGAACAAATGCCAACCATACCTTGCGCGACTAAAATATCATTACGCGGCTCAAACAACACTGGAATATATCCCATATACATAGTGATACCTTCAAGCTTAGCACTGTGAACTAACAATGTGCTTGGTAACGATAAATGTATTTCAAAAGGCGTCTCTGGTGTTATTTGTTGCTCACTCAACCAAATTTTCACCTGATTATCATACTCGCATAACTGATTTGGCCGACAACTTGCATCTTGGGTTTGCGCTTCTATACTTAGCGGTTGTGGGCCACACGCCATTAACATATGCAATGCGCTTAAAAACACAACTAAAAGCTTAATTGGCATAGTATTCCTTAGATAAATTAAAGGCCGATACTAATCAGCGTACTGTTAAAATACAACCACTGAACAAAATTCTTACACAAATGTACAAAAGTGTGTCAAAAAATAGCCAACTGCATGTGAAAAATTGATTGATGTCATAATTTTATGCAATTGACCTATCTTTTTTAGGCCAAAAATTTTATCATTTCCCCGCAAAAATAAGGGTTTCTCGAGTTTGTTTTCTGAAGCAGTCAAGGCATTGAGGGTTTTTTGATAACATACTTGAGAATAATAGTAGGCCCCACTTTATAAAGTGGGTAATTCATTTCTAAACGCATTTATTGCAGCGGAAGCCAGAAAATGAGCCAAACAGTAGCATCACAAACTGAGTACAACTATAAGGTTGTACGCCAATTCGCTATTATGACAGTGATTTGGGGCATCGTTGGCATGAGTATTGGGGTTCTGATTGCTGCCCAATTAGCTTGGCCAGCACTTAACTTTGATACACCATGGTTAACATACTCTCGACTACGTCCGTTACACACGAACGCAGTTATTTTCGCATTTGGTACCAGTGCACTTTTTGCAACATCTTATTATGTTGTTCAACGTACTTGTCAAACGCGCCTTCTTTCCGACAAATTAGCCGCCTTTACATTTTGGGGCTGGCAGTTAGTTATCGTACTTGCGGTTATCACTCTACCTCTAGGTATAACAAGTTCAAAAGAATATGCTGAGCTTGAGTGGCCAATCGATATTCTAATCGCTATTGTCTGGGTTACCTATGCAGTTGTATTTATGGGCACCATTGCTAAACGTAAAGTGTCTCATATCTATGTTGCTAACTGGTTCTATGCTGGCTTTATCATTACTGTTGCAGTACTTCATATTGTTAACAGCATGGCAGTACCAGTATCACTGACTAAGTCATACTCAATCTACGCCGGTGCAGTAGATGCTATGGTTCAGTGGTGGTACGGTCATAACGCTGTAGGTTTCCTATTAACAGCTGGTTTCTTGGGTATGATGTATTATTTCGTGCCTAAACAAGCTGGTCGTCCAGTTTATTCATACCGTTTATCAGTTGTTCACTTTTGGGCATTGATATCACTGTATATCTGGGCTGGTCCTCACCACTTACACTACACTGCACTTCCTGATTGGACACAAAGTTTAGGTATGGTGATGTCAATCATCTTATTCGTTCCATCTTGGGGTGGTATGATCAACGGTATCATGACGTTATCTGGTGCATGGCATAAACTACGTACTGATCCAGTACTACGTTTCTTAGTTGTATCGTTGTCTTTCTATGGTATGTCGACCTTCGAAGGCCCAATGATGGCAATTAAATCAGTTAATGCTCTTTCTCATTACACTGATTGGACTGTTGGCCACGTTCACTCTGGTGCGCTTGGTTGGGTTGCAATGATTTCTATCGGTGCTATTTACCACCTTATCCCTGCGTTATTTTCACAAGGTCGTATGTATAGCGTGAAACTTGTTAATACACACTTCTGGTTACACACTGTGGGTGTTGTACTTTACATTGTAGCAATGTGGATCTCAGGTGTTATGCAAGGTCTAATGTGGCGTGCAGTAAATGCCGACGGTACATTAATGTACAGCTTTGTACAGTCGCTACAAGCATCACATCCTTTCTATGTTATGCGCTTCTTAGGCGGTGTATTCATCGTCACAGGCATGCTGGTTATGGCTTATAACGTTTACCGTACAATTTCAGCGAAGAATGATTCGTTGAAATTAGATGCGCAAGCACAATTAGCATAACGGAGTGAGATGATGAGCAATAAAAATTCACAAAACAAACATGAAATAGTCGAAAAAAATATCGGCCTTATGGCTATCTTGACTGTTTTTGCTATCAGCTTCGGCGCATTAGTAGAGATCACTCCACTGATGTTCCAAGACGATACAACAAAGCCAGTGGATGGTTTACGTCCACTAAACGCGCTGGAAATGGAAGGCCGCGATATCTATGTACGTGAAGGTTGTTATAACTGTCACTCACAAATGATCCGCCCTTTCCGTGATGAAGTAGAACGTTACGGTCACTACTCTGTTGCTGGTGAATCAGTATGGGATCACCCATTTCAATGGGGTTCTAAACGTACTGGTCCTGACCTAGCACGCGTAGGTAAACGTTACTCGGATGACTGGCATTATGCTCACTTAGTGAATCCACGTGCTGTGGTTCCTGAGTCAAACATGCCAGGTTTCCCTTGGTTAGCAGAGGATCGTGTTGACACTAGCCTTACTCTGAAAAAGCTTAAAATTTTCCGTGATACATTTGCTATTAATCCACAAAACCCAGCTCACCCTGGTTTAGGATATGGTAGTGATGAAGAACTAATCGCTGATGTTGCTAAAGTTGATGCAATGAATGACGGTAAAGGTGCGACAGAAATACAAGCCCTTATCGCTTATTTGCAACAACTTGGCACGCACTTGAAGTAATTAATTATGGATTACGGAACATACAGAGGCATTTTAACTCTGGTAATTTTAGTACTATTTATTGTCATTGTTGTGTGGGCATATAGCAAGCGTAGTAAAACTCGTTTTAAAGACGCCGCTAATGTCATCTTTGAAGATGAGAAAAAACACAACGATACAATCTCTAACGAGGAAAAGGGGTCTGAGAAATGACTAGCTTTTGGAGTATATGGGTTATTGTATTAACCCTTGCATGCTTATTTATCATTTTTGGCTTACTAGTGTGGAATTTAACAAACTACACTGGTGTTAAAGAAGGTGAAAGCTGCGGGCACGAATTTGATGGTATTGAAGAACTAAATAATCCGCTACCTAAGTGGTGGACTTACATGTTCTTTGCAACATTTGTATGGTCAGTTTACTACTTAGCAGCATACCCAGGTTTAGGTAATTGGGAAGGTATTGCTAAATGGAGTAGCTCTAACCAAGGTATTACCTCTTTAGCTGAATCTAAAAAAGCAGTTGAAGAAGCCAAAGCGAATGGTGAATTTGTAAAGCTTGATAAAGAATATGAAGCTGCAGATGAGCGTTTTGGTCCTATTTTTGCCGCTTATGCTCAGCAAGATATCGAAACGCTTGTTACTGATGAAAAAGCACTGGAAATTGGCCAGCGTTTATTCGCACAAAACTGTTCGCAGTGTCATGGTTCTGATGCCCGTGGTGGTCAAGGCTTCCCTAACCTAACTGATAAAGATTGGTTGTACGGTGGCACGCCAGATAAAATCAAAGAAACACTGTTACATGGTCGTATTGCTGCAATGCCACCTTGGGGTGCTGCATTGGGTGAGCAAGGCGTTAAAGAAATGACTGCTCATGTACTAAGTTTATCAGGTCGTACCGTTAACCAAAAAGACGCAGCCGCAGGTGCAGCTAAGTTTGCAATGTGTGCCGCGTGTCATGGTGCTGATGGTAAAGGTTCAGTTGCACATAATTTACCGTTTGGTGCACCTAACTTAACTGATAACATCTGGCTATATGGTGGTTCTCAACGTGCTGTTGAAGAAACACTTAACAACGGTCGTGCCGGTGTTATGCCAGCTTGGAAAGACATTTTAGGTGAAGAAAAAATTCATCTATTAACTGCATACGTTTATAGTTTATCGCAAGATAAATAACTAAAACGTTAATAGAATGTTTATATTTTAATGTTTTAATTCAATAGATTAATTCAGATCAAAAAAGCCTCCATCTGGAGGCTTTTTTTTAGTTTTTTCAACTTAAATCCTATAAAATGCCCTTATCGTAAACTAATTAAGTGTATTTATGACCCCTACTCCTTGGTATAAAAATTTCTGGCCGTGGTTCTTAATCTTTTTTCCGCTAGTTGCCATCATTGGTTGTATTTCCCTTTTTATAACTGCGATCGGCAATGGTCCTGATATGGTGGTTGATGATTACTATAAAAAAGGCAAAGCAATTAACTTAGAACTGAGCAAATTCGAGAAAGCTAAAGCGTTATATTTACATGGTGACTTGCTAATCGAAGCTGATAAAGTCAGCTTTAAATTCAATAAGGGGGACACCAGTAATATCCACTCATTAAAACTATCGTTTTATCACCGAACGATTCAGGCTCATGACTTTAGTACTCATTTAACCCCAAATGCGAATGGTGAATTTACAGCAATTGTCGAACCATATACTGATGGTGCTTATACTGTATTTATTGAGCCGATAGACGGTAGCTGGAAATTAAAAGAAAACATCACTTTGCCAAGTGAGCAAAGTATTGCCATAAGTCCTGAATATAAGTAGTCACCCCATCATGTCTAATAACTGCTTTCATTGCCTTGAAAGTGTACCATCGGGTTTTAACGCTACTGTTGTTATAGACGGTAGCGCGCAACCGATGTGTTGCATAGGCTGTCAAACCGTTGCCGAGACGATTGTTGCTCAAGGCATGACCGATTATTATAAATTCAGAACCGTGCGCGCTGGTAAAGTAGAACAGCTAGTTCCTGAGCAATTAGCATTTATTAGTAGTTACGATAACCCAGATATTCAAGACGAGTTTATTTCTCAAACTAACGATATCAGTGAAGTGTTATTGACCGTTGAAGGGATCACTTGCGCTGCCTGTGCATGGTTGATTGAAAGGCAACTGTTAAACATACCCGCAATCAAACGCGTTGACGTAAATACATCAACAAACCGCGCGATGATCCAATGGCATAAAGATCAGACACCATTAAGCGACATTATCAAATCGTTATTAGAAATTGGCTACAAGGCCTACCCGTTTCAAGTCGATGTTGAAGCAAGTCAAAAGCAGCTAGTTGCCAAAGCGTATATACGCAGGCTCGGCGTAGCAGGCTTAATGACCATGCAGGTGATGATGTTTGCTTTCGCCATGTACTTTGGCATGTTTTCTGGTATGGAAGAAAACTTTGAACAGTATTTTCGATGGATCAGCTTAATACTCGCTTCACCGGTTATTTTATACAGTGCTATGCCCTTTTTAACTAATGCAATTAATGGCTTAAAAGCCAAGCAGTTAAACATGGATCTTCCTGTATCCCTGGCTATTTTTGGCGCATATGGCGCAAGTAGTTACGCCACCGTGATGGCCGTGGGCGAAGTGTATTTTGAATCAATTTGTATGTTCACCTTCTTATTATTGCTAGGTAAATATTTAGAGTTTAGGGCTCGACTGAAAGCCAGTGAGTTTACTGCTAACTTACAAAAGTTATTACCACTTACAGCCCGTACTTTGGATGAAAACGGCCACGAACATATTATTGCAGCTAAAAAATTAAAACTCGGTGACCGAGTCTTAATTAAAGCCGGAGAAACAATTCCTGCAGATGGTGTTATTTGCACTGGCAGCACCACCGTTGATGAAGCAATGATGACAGGTGAGCATTTACCAGTTAGTAAGTACATTGATCATCAAGTTTTTGCCGGTACCGTGAATCATGATGGTGTAATTGAAATCCTTATCAATAAAATTGGTCAAAATACTCTTTTAAACCAAATAATTAAATTGCAGCACAGTGCGCTTGCCACCCGTCCTAAACTGGTGGAAATCACCGACAAAGTGGCACAGTGGTTTGTTGCCTGCTTGCTGGTATTTGCCTCACTTACCGCCATCGGCTGGTATCAAGTTGACCCTGAACATGCCTTTTGGATCACCATTGCGGTCCTTGTTGCAACTTGCCCATGTGCGCTAAGTTTAGCAATTCCAACCGCCTTAACCTGCGCGGTGGCTACCTTAACCCGCAAAGGAATACTCATTAAGCAGTCTCATGTGCTAGAAACACTACCACAATTAACGCGCGTTGCTTTTGATAAAACAGGCACGTTAACACAGGGGCGTTTTAGCCTAGATGCTGTGGACTTATTAGCAAATTCTTTATCTAAAAAACAGATTTTGGCTCTTGCAGCGCAACTTGAAAGTTACTCCGAACACCCTATTGCGACTGCATTTAATGAGTTCACACCCACACAGCGCGACTTAACGAATATTAAAATTCATCCTGGCTGTGGCATCACCGGTGAAGATGACAATCATAACTATGCAATTGGTAAAAGTGGTTGGTTCAACAGTAAAAAAAGTAATGCTCAAGCAACGTTCTACATTGATCAACAACCGGTTGCTAATTTTTACTTTGTAGATGAAGTAAAAAGTAATGCTGCAAACTTAATTACCTCTTTACAACAGCAAGGCTTAACCTGCCACATGCTAACTGGGGACGCCTCAAATGCAGGGCAACAAATTGCTAAGAAGCTCAAACTTGATAGCTTTAAAGTAGGCTGTCTACCAGAGGATAAACAAAGCGAAGTGAAGCTGTGGTCAAGCCAAGGTGAAATTGTTGCTATGGTAGGAGATGGTGTCAACGACAGTCCAGTGTTTAATAGCGCGCATTTATCTATCGCAATGGAAACTGGCGCTGATATTTCCAAAAACACCGCTGATGTGGTATTACTCAATAGTGATTTAGCCGCTATAGAGCATTTATTGACGGTATCGAAAAAAACACGCCGAATAATAAAGCAAAATTTAGCGCTTTCATTGCTCTATAATGGTTCAATCTTACCGCTTGCGGCATTAGGCCTAGTTGCACCTTGGATGGCTGTGATTGGGATGTCTGCCAGTTCCATCATAGTGATCAGTAACTCACTAAGGTTATTAAAATTATGAGTATAATTTATATTCTAGTTCCAATTGCTATTTTATTTGTACTGATCGCGATTGGGGTGTTTTTTTGGGCCGTTCGCGGTGAACAATTTTCAGATTTAAACAAACAAGGTCACAGCATTTTGTTTGAAGATGATAAAGAGCAGCACAAAAAAAGTAATGATTGACCCCTTATTTTTCAGCGCTTTTATCATGGGCCTTATTGGCAGCGGACATTGCATCGCAATGTGTGGTGGTATTGCCAGCTCCTTACAATTAGCCACAGATAAAACCCGGCCATTGCAGTACTCCATTGCGTATAACATCGGTCGTGCCGGCAGTTATATGCTCGCAGGGGCGCTCGTTGCTGGGATCAGCAGCCATTTTGCCACCCAAAGTCATTGGTTCGCGTTAATTTTAGCGTTTTTAAGTGGCCTGTTTATGATTTTGGTTGGCTTGTATATCATGCGGTTAGGCGCAAGCTTACAATGGCTGGAATCGCTAGGGAAAACCTTGGTGTGGCAGCACTTGGTAAAACTAAATCGTTTTATAATGCCAATCAACTCATTACCTAAAGCAATGGCTTATGGCGCATTATGGGGTTGGTTACCCTGTGGTTTAGTTTATTCAGCGCTAACCTGGGCGATGACCAGCAACACAGCCCTTGATGGCGCTCTAGTCATGCTATTTTTCGCGCTTGGTACGTTTCCCGCGATGTTAAGTATCGGCATGGGCGCACAAGTATTACATAAAGTATTAAATCACCCATGGGCACGAATAGCACTGGGCAGTGTACTTATTTGGTACGGGATTTATTTACTTATCATTGCAACTGACAAGCTGCTGCATTAACCTTAACAAATTAATGTGACAACATTTAATGGACTGAACTAATGGATTTATATCAAAACAAAGCCAAAAATAATTGCACAATCAGCTGCAATGACTGCAGTATTAGTCAACTGTGCTTACCTTTTACCCTCAATGGGCAAGAAATGGATAAACTTGATGAAATCATTGAGCGTAAAAAACCATTACATAAAGGGGATTTTCTTTTTGAATCAGGAGCGCCACTGAACGCTATTTTTGCTGTTCGCTCTGGTTCATTTAAGTCCTACACCCTTTCAGAGCAAGGTGACGAGCAAATTACTGGCTTTCATCTCGCAGGAGATTTAATCGGCTTTGATGCAATAAATAAAATGGCACACCAAAGCTTTTCTCAAGCGCTCGAAACCTCAATGGTATGCGAAATTCCATTTGAAACACTTGATGATCTAGCGGGTAAATTACCAAAACTACGCCAGCAGATTATGCGCCTGATGAGCAGTGAAATTAACTACGACCAAGAAATGTTTTTGTCACTGAATAAAAAATCAGCCGAAGAGCGCTTAGCTAGTTTTATCTACAACTTGTCAAATCGCTTTGGCGAACGCGGGTTTTCTCGTAAAGAGTTTCGCTTTACCATGACCCGGGGTGAAATTGGTAATTACCTTGGTTTAACCGTTGAAACGATTAGTCGTTTACTGAGTCGTTTTCAAAAAGCTGCTTTAATAAAAGTGGAAGGTAAATTTATCACTATTCTAGATAGTGATGGGTTATCCGCAGCTGCAGCAATCCACCCAAAATAAACTTGATCTAGCGCAACTAGTTGTTAGCTGTTACTTTAACTACTCACGTTATACGTTACACTCTAGCTATAAAGTAGTTAAAGGAGCAGCTTATGAACACCATCAAACAAATACTCGCCATTATTGATCCAACCGCTGAGTCTCAGCATGGTTTATCTCGATCTATCGAATTAGCCAAAAAGTCCGGTGCCAGTATCACCGCTTTTATGAGCATTTATGATTTTTCCTATGAGATGACGACCATGCTCTCTGGCGATGAGCGCGAGGCAATGCGCAATGCCGTCGTTAAAGACCGTCAGTTATGGCTGGATGAAATTTTGCAACACTACCCAGACGTCGATATTAACAGCCAAGTGGTTTGGCATAATCGCACTTATGAAGCGATCATCGATACGGTAATAGACCAACAGTTTGATTTGGTTGTAAAAGGAACTCACCAGCACGATACACTTAAGTCAGTAATTTTTACTCCAACCGATTGGCATTTAATTCGTAAATGCCCAGCCCCGGTATTATTGGTAAAAGAGCACGCTTGGCCTTCGCAGGGTAATATTTTAGCTGCTGTTAACGCTGTAAGTGAAAACCAACAGCACCTTGATTTAAACCATCGTATTATTCAAGATGCGCAGTTTTTATGTGAACTGGCTAACGCAAGCCTTAGTATCGTTAACGCCTATCCTGCGACACCGGTAAACATTGCAATTGAAATCCCTGAGTTTAAACCCAGTATTTATAACGAGTCGGTTAAAAAACACCATATAGAATCAACCCATGAGTTAGCAGCTAGTCATCAAATCGCCCAGCAAAACTGTGTCATAGAAGAAGGTTTACCAGAGGACGTGATCCCGGATGTAGCAAAGCGCCTTAATAGTGAATTAGTGGTAATTGGTACGGTTGGCCGCACTGGATTAAGTGCAGCCTTAGTAGGTAACACCGCAGAGCATGTTATTGACAGCCTTGATTGTGACGTATTAGCCTTAAAACCCGATGGCTATGTGAGCCCGCTGGCAAAAGATTAAATAAATTTTGTTGATTGAAACTTTAGGCATATAATACGCCCCTTTATTTTACCCATAGTTCTAAAGGGGGCGTAATGTCGCATTCTGTTCAAGCCAAAGCTCAACATAGCTTATCTAAGTTACAAAAACGCTTACGTCGTCAAACCGGTCAAGCGGTGATGGACTTCAATATGATTGAAGAAGGCGACCGTATCATGGTGTGCCTCTCTGGTGGAAAAGACAGTTATACTCTACTTGACATGCTGCAGCATTTACAGCGTGTTGCACCTATTAAATTTGATTTGTTTGTTGTTAACCTTGATCAAAAGCAACCAGGCTTTCCTGAACATGTATTGCCAGCATATTTAGACACTCAGAATATTGAATACAAAATTGTTGAAGAAGACACCTACAGTATAGTGACTGATATTATTCCTGAAGGTAAAACAACCTGTTCGCTATGCTCACGCTTACGTCGCGGCATTTTATATCGTACCGCAAATGAAATGGGGGCCACTAAAATCGCCTTAGGTCATCATCGCGACGATATGATCGAAACCCTATTCTTAAATATGTTTTATGGTGGCAAACTGAAAAGCATGCCAGCTAAATTAATGAGCGATAACGGCGAGCACATGGTAATTCGTCCATTAGCCTACTGTAAAGAAACAGATATTGAACAATATGCTATCAGCCAAGCATACCCTATCATTCCATGTAATCTGTGTGGCTCACAAGAAAATCTGCAACGCAAACATACCAAAGCGATGCTTGCACAGTGGGATATTGAGCACCCTGGTCGTATTGAGAGTATTTTTACTGCAATGCAAAATGTTGTGCCTTCGCATCTAGCAGATAATGAGTTATTTGATTTCACCAACTTAAAAACCGGTGAAGTAATTGATGGCGGCGATATTGCGCTTGATAAACCAGACATACCAAAACAACCTGTACTCAACGATGATGAAACAGCTGACGTTGTGACAATTAATTTAAGTTAACAAATTAACTTAAAGAATAAAAATGCCGCGTATATCGCGGCATTTTTGTTTTTCGTTGATAAAGTCAGTTACGGCATATCCATCAACGCTTGGCTTTGCTCATCGACCTTAACTTGATAGTTTTCATGTCTTAAACCAAGTAACTGCGGTAACGTTGCAGCAATACAAATTGACGATAATGTTCCCACAACAATTCCTACAAATAGTGCGATAGAAAACCCCTGTAACGGCGCACCAGCCAATAACCACACACTCGCCACTGTTGCAAGAGTAGTGCCTGAGGTGATCAAAGTACGGGTCAAAGTGCTCTTAATTGATTCATTGATCACCGTATTCACGCTAGCTTGTTGTGTTGTGGAATCTAAGCGCAGTAGCTCGCGTACCCTGTCCCCGACAATAATTGAATCATTTAATGAATAACCAATGATTGCCAGTAAACTCGCTAACACGGTTAAGTTAAAATCAAGCTGTAACCATGCAAATAAACCAACTACCACCACCACGTCATGCATTAAAGCCACAACCGATCCCAACGCTAAACGCCACTCAAAGCGTAGCGCTAAATAAATCATCACGGCAACCATTGCCGCAAATAATGCCAAACAGCCTTGTTCAAATAATTCATCGCCAACTTGAGAGCCTAAGTAAGAAGATGACAACACTTCAGCACCCAATGTCTCATCTTGCGTAAGCGTTGCTAACCAAGGCGATGTACTGGCTTGCTCTGCCTCTCTTAACTGAAAGTGCTGGCTAGATTGAGCGCTTAAGGTAAAGTCATCATGGTGATAATAACTAATTTTTTTCGCCAGCTCAGCCTCACTAATTGGCACTGCAGTGGTAAACTCAGTTAAATAGCCACCAGTAAAATCAAGGCCGAAATTCAATCCTTTTGTAGCAACCCCTATTACAGAGAGCAGCACTAGTAGGATAGATAAAACCAACCCCGATAAACGTAAGCGGGTTGTGGTGCTCATTTTTTCATTTGAATTGCTCATGCGCGAGCTCCTCGCTTATTTGCCAATTTTAAATACAAAGTCTGACTCAACGCCTTAGAAACATACACCCCGGTAAATACGCTAGTTATTAGCCCTAACGCCAGCGTAATTGCAAAGCCTTTGATTGGCCCATAGCCAATACCATATAAAATAATTGCCGTGATCATAGTGGTAATATTAGCATCAAAAATTGTCGCAAATGCTTGTTGGTAGCCCTGCTCTATCGCTTGATATGGTGCTCGGCCTTTACGGCGCTCTTCTTTGATCCGCTCAAAAATAATAACATTAGTATCAACAGCCATACCGATTGTCAGTACCAGCCCGGCGATGCCCGGTAAAGTTAGCACCACGCCAGGCAGCAGTGACATTAATCCTACTAAAGCTGTTAAATTCAATAATAAGGCAATATTTGCCACCAGCCCTAAACGGCGATACCACAGCGCCATAAAGGCTAATGTAATACCCATTCCCAACATTAAGGCCGCGAGCCCATTATGTATGTTATCTGCGCCCAAGCTTGGCCCAATGGTTTGTTCTTGTACGATTGTCACCGGCGCAGTTAATGAACCTGCACGTAATAGCAATGCTAAATCCTGCGCCGCTTGTGGGCTTTGCATATTAGTAATACTAAATTGGCTACTCAAATGTTGAGCTATATTGGCTACATTAATCACTTCACTTTTTTTAACTACTTCACCTTTGGCATTTTTATAATATTCAGAATACACCGTTGCCATTGGTTTACCGATATTACGTTTTGAAAATGCTGACATCGCCTCGCCACCTTGGCTGTCAAGGCTAAGCTGCACTAGCGGCTTGCCCCATTCATCGCGCCCTGCATGGGCATTATTGATGTGCTGTCCTGAAAAAATAGCAATTGGGTCTAAATTGATCGAGCCACCATTTTGCAGGTTAAAGGTTTTTCCACCGATTTCTTTAAGCTGATAAAAATCAAGCGACGCTGTTGCACCTATAATACGTTTTGCTTCACTTGGATCTTGTACACCGGGTAACTCAATACGAATACGTTGTTTACCTTGGCGCTGGGTAACTGCTTCAGTAATGCCTAATTCTTCAATACGGCCTCTTAAAGTGGTTAAGGTTTGACTCATTACTTCTTTATCAAACGCATTACTACCTTGTTCACTAAAACTAAATGCCACCGTTGTTAAATTACCCTGTGAATGCGCAGTTGCCATTAAACGCTCAAAACGCTTTAGTACATTCGCCTGTACTGCGGCTAAGTCACTTTTAGCAGCAGGCAACGCGTGTAATTCAAAACCATGGGCATTTTTTTGTACACGAACACCTCTGGCTTTTTCATCACGAATAATTGTTTTAGTTTGTTCATACGCACTATCAAGTTGCTCTTGTTGCGCTTTCACTAAATCAACATCTAATACAAATAACACACCACCATTAAGATCAAGACCTAATTTTATAGGTGCTAATCCTAAGCTTTGTAACCAATCGGGACTTGTTTGATGCGTGACTATTTTTGCATTCAACTGCGTAAATTCACTTTTTAACGCTTGTTGCGCTGCGGCACTTTTGGTTGGCTCTTGTAGTAACACATTTAATGAAAGGCTGTTTTGCGCCACTTGAATTGATTGCTCAACCAGAAACCCATGTTGATTTAAAAAATCAATAACAGATTTTTGCGAAGGAGTATTCGCTAGTAACTGCTGTGAACGTGGCTGGCTCTGCGTTGTACTCAGATGCAGCCACGATTTTGCTGGATATAAATTTGGTAAGGCACTGATAGCTAATAATACCAGCGCCAAAAACATCGCCATATAGCTTATTTTAAAACGCTGTAGCTGCGGTTTTTTTGATGAATTTTTTAACATATTGCTTCCTTTAAACCAATGCAAGCATCGGTTTCTCGCCTCATAGGCGCAGTAATTTATTTGCTTTAGTTGAATGACTAAAACATCGAAAAAATTAGTAGGAAGAGTTAACTGAAGTAAGTAAGTACTGCACGGTATTGTAAGTTGGCGTCTTTCCAACCACTAATCCGTGATTTTTTACCTTCGTAGGCTACAAACCAAGGTAATGTTATTGGCGGTTCAAGGGGTTGTAAGTAAAGTTGGCGCGCAAGGCTAGGTACAAAAAACTCAAATATTGCCACATAACTTGGCTCAACTTGGCTTTGATACAGAAATAACGATGAATTACTCGCTGAAAAGCGTGGCTGTAAAGACTCAAACCCCGCGCCTTCTGTTTGTTGATCAGCCGCCGCAATTGGTATCTTCTTGGTAAAAGGGGTGCTATCTGATACTGAAGTATCAAATACCTTAACCTCTAAAACACTCAAATCAGATAACATCGCCGACTGAAAAAAAGCGGTAGGCTGGCTCACATTAGTCTCAGCGTTGCTCACAGCATTAGCCTGCACACTAAAAAGTGCAGTAAACAGCAGTAATACAGTAAGGACTAAGCGAAAACGGATCATTTTATTATCTAAATAGTAAGCTGGTATTATAAATGGGGAGTAATTGCCCTATTTCAATAGCTAATTTGCAATTGAACAAAAAAAACCGCAAGTAAAACTACTTACGGCCAAAAATCACAGTCGATAATTAAGCGACTTCAAGTGAGGACATGTCAATGACATAACGATGAGACAAATCACCTTCTTTTAAGCGTTCAAAAGCCTGATTAATATCTGCCATATTGATCATCTCTACTTCCGGTAAAATATTATGCAGCGCACAGAAATTAAGAATTTCTTGAGTTTGTGCAATACCACCAATCAAAGAGCCAGCCACGCGGCGACGCCCCAATAATAATGGCACCGAGTTTGATTCAGCCATCTCACCCACTTGTCCGACTAATACTTGAGTACCATCAATATCTAATAGGGGCATATAAGGGGTAAAGTCATGCTTAACTGGAATAGTATTAATGATCACATCAAACTGATTAGCGTATGCTTTCATGGCTTGTTCGTCTTTAGATACCAGCAAACCTTCAGCGCCATATTCCAACGCTTGCTGTTTTTTATCATCTGATCGACTAATAGCTGTCACATGGGCACCCATTGCCGCTGCGATTTTAATTGCCATATGGCCTAACCCACCTAAGCCAATAACGCCAACTCGGCTACCAGGCCCGACATTAAAAGTACGTAGCGGCGAATACGTGGTAATACCCGCGCATAAAATTGGCGCACACTTAGCAAGATAAAGTGATTCTGGAACGTTTAAAACAAACTCTTCGCGCACTACAATGTGTTTGGCGTAACCACCTTTGGTTGATTCACCAGTGATACGATCTTTTCCTGAATAAGTTCCGACCATACCTTCGCGACAAAATTGCTCTTCGCCTTTGTGGCATTGGTCACACTCAAGGCAGCTATCAACCATACAACCAACTGCTACATTATCGCCAACTTTGTATTTAGTCACTTTGCTGCCAACCTCATCGACACGACCGACAATCTCATGTCCTGGTATAATTGGGTAACTAGTACCACCCCAATCATTATTTACGGTATGTAGATCTGAATGGCACACCCCGCAATATAAGATTTCAATCGCAACATCTTCATCGCGCAAATCGCGTCTTTCAAAATGAAATGGCTCTAATGGCGTATTAGCTTGATTTGCTGCGTATCCGATAGTTTTCATCTGCTTTCCCTTCTTTGTTAAAAACTGAGTTTAATTAACCACTCTAAAACATTGTCTTAAGCTGCCTAAACTGTACTATGTGCTGTTAGTAGTATAGCCCTAGATACAAACTGTTAAAGTTTATACTCTAGGCTACTAGAAAAAGTTTAATGCAGACTTAATAGAGTTAGAGAAAATATGCGCGGAATGGGTAAACAAGAAGCAATAAAACATCATGATGCGATGAATTTAAAGCAAAGCATTGTCACCTTGTGGCCTTACTTAGTTGCTTTTAAAGGCCGTGTAACACTTGCAACACTGGCATTGATCGCCGCAAAGGGTGCCACTTTATTGATGCCATGGGCGCTGAAAGAAATAATCGACAGTGTTGATCCAAGTTTACAAAATATAGTCATCGTACCCATAGCTTTACTGTTACTGTATGGCGGACTACGTTTTGCGAGTGTGTTTTTTGGTGAAGTACGTGATGCGTTGTTTGGTCGTGTAACTGAACATGCTATGCGCCATATTGGCCTAAAAGTATTTAATCACCTACACAGCCTTGAGTTGTCGTTTCATCTTGATAGGCAAACTGGCGGCATTAGCCGTGATATAGAGCGTGGCACCAGTGGCTTAAGCTTCTTAATGCGCTTTTTAATGTTCAATATTGTGCCAACTTTATTTGAAATAGCCGTAGTTGCGATTATTTTTGCAACTTTATTTTCGCCGTGGTTTGCCGTAGTTACCCTGCTTGCAGTGGCTTTATATATTACCTTCACGGTTGTTGTAACACAGTGGCGCAACCGCTTTATTCGCGAAGCAAACCAAGCCGACAATAATAGTAATAGCCGTGCTATTGACAGCTTACTTAATTATGAAACCGTTAAATATTTTAATAATGAAAAGCATGAAGCACAAACTTATGATGGCTTTTTAGCTAGTTGGGAGCAAGCCCGGCTTAAAAACCGCTTATCGTTGCTTGCCCTTAATTCAGGTCAAGCCTTGATCATAGCAGCAGCGATCACCGCTTTAATGTGGCTTGCTAGTATTGAAGTGGTTAAAGGCACACTCTCTATTGGTGAGTTGGTAATGATCAACGCCTATATGATCCAATTATTTTTACCGCTCAATTTTTTAGGCTTTGTTTATCGAGAAATTCGCCGCGCCTTAACCGACCTTGAAAATATGCTCGGACTATTAACCCGTAAACCACTCATTTCAGATAAAGCAAATGCACAACAGCTCAATATACAACACGCTGATATAGAATTTAAAAACGTTAACTTTGGCTACCATCCATCAAGACCTATCATTAAGCAGCTTAGTTTTTCTATTAAAGCAGGCAGCAAAGTCGCGGTGGTGGGCGCCAGCGGTGCAGGAAAAAGCACCCTAGCCCGTTTACTGTATCGCTTTTATGATATTGACAGCGGTGAAATACATATTGATGGTCAACAACTTACTAGCGTCACACTCAACAGCTTGCGACAAGCGATTGCCATTGTGCCACAAGATACTGTGTTATTTAATACCAGCATTCGCGACAACATTGCTTATGGCCGTCCAGATGCTACAGCACAAGACATTGATAATGCTATTAATATGGCGCATTTACGCAGCTTTATTGATAGTTTAGATAAAGGTGATCAAACCCTCGTTGGTGAACGAGGTTTAAAAGTTTCAGGCGGTGAAAAACAACGCATTGCCATAGCCCGAGCCATTTTAAAACGCTCCCCTATTATCATTTTTGACGAAGCAACATCAGCGCTAGACTCTCATTCCGAGCAAGCAATATTAAAAGCCATGTCTGCACTAGCCTCTAATCATACCAGTTTAGTTATTGCCCATCGCTTATCAACAATAACAGATGCAGATACGATTATTGTGCTCAAAGAGGGCCAGCTGATCGAGCAAGGTAAACATGATGAGTTACTTACCCTCAATGGTGAATACGCGCGCATGTGGGAACTTCAACAAAAAACAGCATAAACATGGAGACTCATCTTCGGCGCGGGATACACACTGTATGTCGCGTTGCTTGTTGTTTCACCTAACTGAGAAGTAATTCACCTCAAAAGTTTGTCTGTTTTTAGGTTATCAATAACAATCCGAGTTAGAAAAACGTGAGATAAAAATAATTAAATTACATTCAGGGAAATCCAATGAAGAAAACACTTATTGCAGCAACACTTGCTGCCACATTTCTGACCGGCTGTTCAGAGCCTAAAACAACACAAGCGCAACAGCAGCCTAGTGCCGAAACCCAGACAGCAAAAGCTGAATTAGGTAGCTTTGGGGTAGA
Organism: Pseudoalteromonas sp. SG43-7; assembly: GCF_014164295.1. NCBI lineage: Bacteria > Pseudomonadati > Pseudomonadota > Gammaproteobacteria > Alteromonadales > Pseudoalteromonadaceae > Pseudoalteromonas > Pseudoalteromonas sp. SG43-7. The sequence goes on along the minus strand of NZ_JACJEY010000003.1, from coordinate 7,593 downwards.
TTTAACAGCCCGCAATGAAGCCATAAAACCAGGTGATGACTTTTTCATGTACGCCAGTGGCACATGGTATGACAACTACGTTATGCCTGCCGATAAAACTCGCTACGGTGCATTTGCAGGATTGGCAGAGCGCAGCGAAGAGCGTGTTAAGGCAATTATTGAAGAGATCGCAGCCCGAAAAGATTTAAATACTGAAGAAAAGTTAGTTGCCGATTTCTATAACGCGTATATGGATACCGATACCCTTAATAAGCTTGGTGTGTCGCCAATTAAACCACTACTAACGGAAATTAGTAACGTTTCATCAACCGATGATCTAACCAAATTGTTTGGCCAATCGTGGTTAACGGGCGTTAACTCGCCTATTGGTGGTGGCATGTGGTTTAACCGCTTAGACCCAAATAAATATGAAATGTCATTAGGTGCTGGCGGCTTAGGTTTACCAGATCGTTCTTACTACCTTGAAGATTCAGAACGTTTTGTTAAAACTCGTACTGCTTATGTAGCCCATATTGCCGACATGCTTAAATTTGCAGGTGTTGACAATACAACTGAACGTGCTGAGGCAATTTTAGCCCTTGAAACCAAAATAGCACAAGGCCAGTGGCCACGAGAAAAACGTCGTAACCGCGACCTTACCCTAAATCAAATCGAACGCAGCGAGCTGAGCTCTAGCTATCCTGATTTTAATTGGGATCTGTATTTTGAACAAACAGGATACCAAGTACCACAGTTAAATGTATCGCAACCAGAGCCGATCAAAGCCATGATTGCATTGATCAATCAAGAAGATCTTACTGTATGGAAAGATTACTTAACCTATCACGCACTAAGCTCTAATGCAGAGCTACTGTCTGAAGATGTATTCAATACTAACTTCGCATTTTACGGAAAAGAGCTAAATGGCCAGCAAGAGCCTCGCCCACGCTGGAAACGCGCTATCAGCCAAATGTCGAGCACTGATTCATTAGGTTTTGCCATTGGTAAAGTGTATGTAGCACGCTACTTCCCTGAATCATCAAAACAACAAATGTCAGCATTGGTAGAAAACCTGCGAACAGCTCTGGGCGAACGTATTGACAACCTAGACTGGATGGGAGCAGAAACGAAAGTAAATGCCCGCGCTAAACTCGCTGCGTTTGTGCCTAAAATTGGCTATCCCGATGTATGGCAATCATTTGATGGTTTAAGCATAAGTAGCAATGATTTGATGGGCAACATCAAAAATACCCGCGAGTTTTTCCGAGCTGAAAGCGCTGCAAAAGAATTGCAAAAAACCGACCGTAACCGCTGGGGCATGACACCACAACGTGTTAACGCTTACTACAACAGTTCGTTTAACGAAATTGTATTCCCTGCAGCAATTCTACAACCACCATTTTTCGATCCTAATGCCGATCCGGCAGTAAACTATGGTGGCATTGGTGCCGTGATTGGTCATGAAATGGGCCATGGTTTTGACGATCAAGGCTCTAAGTCAGATGCTAACGGCGTACAACGTAACTGGTGGACAGATGCCGATCGTGCTGCATTTGATGCCAAAGCCGACCAACTTGCTGCACAATACAGTCAATACGAGCCAATCCCTGGTAACTTCGTTAATGGTCGTAATAGCTTAGGTGAAAACATCGGTGACGTGGGTGGGTTAGCAATGGCTTATCACGCTTACAAACTCAGCCTAAACGGTAAAGAAGCGCCTATTATTGACGGCCTTACGGGCGATCAACGGTTCTTCCTAGCCTGGGCACAAGTATGGAAAGAAAAACGCACTGAGCAAAGCATGTTAAACCAGCTTCGTGGTGGCACACATGCACCCGGTCGCTTTAGAGCACAAGCACCACGTAACCACGATGCATGGTACAAAGCATTCAATGTACAACCGGGTGATGCCTTGTATTTACCAGAAGATCAACGCGTACGTATTTGGTAATAACCCGATACATTTCGATTGAAAATATAACCCGCAACTGCGGGTTATATTTTTTGTGCTGCTTGCTCACTCAAAGCAACTTTAATTCCCACTGAATTCTGTATTTCCAAGCGAGTTGGGTATAGAATACGGCACTACAAAATTTATACTTTTAAAAACATATTTAAGGCGAAACGCAGATGGGAAGAGCTTACCAAAACAAAAAAGATTCAATGGCTAAGACTGCGGGTGCTAAAACTAAAGTTTACTCAAAGTACGGTAAAGAAATTTATATTTGCGCAAAAAATGGTGGTATTGATCCCGATGGCAACCTATCGCTACGTCGTTTAATTGAACGCGCTAAAAAAGATCAAGTACCAGCACACGTAATTGACCGCGCAATTGATAAAGCCAAAGGCGGCGGCGGTGAAGACTACTCAGCAACTCGTTACGAAGGCTATGGCCCTGGTAACTGCATGATCATTGTTGATTGCTTAACTGACAACAACAAACGTACCTTTGCTGATGTACGTGTATGTTTTACTAAAGCAAACGCTAAAATTGGTGCACAAAACTCGGTATCTCACTTATTTGATCATTTAGCTATTTTTGTATTTGATGGCGATGATGACGAAGCCGTGCTTGAAGCACTAATGATGGCTGACGTTGATGTTACTGACGTAGAAGTTGAAGCCGGCAAAGTCACTGTTTTTGCTCCGCATACTGAGTACAACAACACCCGTACCGCACTTGAAGAAATGGGCGTTACTGAGTTTGATGAAGATTTGATCTCTTTTGTGCCGCAAGTTGAAGCACCCATTGCAGGCGAAGACGTAGAAGTAATGGAACGCTTTTTAGCGATGCTTGAAGATTGTGACGACGTACAAAACGTGTACCACAACGCACAATTTTAATTTTATTGACTAAAATTATGACTAAGGCCAACTTGATTGGCCTTTTTATTTTCTTATTGTTAAACCCCTAAATAAATGGATTTGTATTTTGAATACCGTTGAACAGCTTCGTAGTGGTAAATTAGCTGGCACTAAACGTTTACAACTAGTTGAAGAGCTAACCACATTCCCAGACGAAATTTTTACCCTTGCAGATACCCTCGAAGTACTCGATTTATCAAATAATAATTTATCTGATTTGCCCGACGAATTTGCTAGTTTAACTAAATTAAAGCGGGTGTTTTTATCATTCAATCAGTTCCAGCATATTCCTGCTGTATTGGCAAAATGCCCTTCCCTTATTATGATTGCATTTAAAGGCAATAAAATCAGTGAATTTGCCGAGCATAGTTTGCCGCTTTCGACACAATGGTTAATTTTAACTGACAACCATATTGAACAATTGCCAGACTCTTTTGGTGAACTTACGCAACTGCGTAAACTTGCCCTTGCTGGTAATCGACTAACGACTTTGCCACACAGCATGCAGCAGTGCCAAGCGCTTGAACTCGTGCGTTTATCTGCGAATAACTTAACTGATGTTAATGACTGGCTGTTTGAATTACCAAAACTCAGTTGGCTGGCTTTTGCAGGCAATGACTTTAATAAAGCACAAAGTTTACAACAAGTTCAATTAGCAGCCGTACAACTAAACGAGTTTTCACTTGTTGAAAAAATTGGTGAAGGTGCGTCTGGGATTATTCACTTAGCACAGTGGCAGCACAATAATGTGGCGTTAAAACTGTTTAAAGGCGCGATCACCAGTGATGGCTATCCACTTGATGAAGTAAACTGTTGCTTGCAAGCGGGCGAACATAAAAACCTAATAAACGTTCTCGCCTATATCGATAACCCAGAGCAACTTGGTCTGGTTATGGAGCTTATCAGCAAGGACTATCAAAACCTCGGCTTACCGCCGTCACTTGATACTTGCACCCGCGATACCTTTTTTGAGCATACACAGTTTACTGCTCACGCCATTAAACACATAGCTAAGCAAATGGTCAGCACCCTTGCCCACTTACATATCAATAACGTAAGTCATGGCGATGTATATGCGCACAACACCATGATAAACGATGAATACACAGTATTGTTTGGTGACTTTGGCGCAGCAACTAACTTAGACTCTCTGACCGACTATCAGCGCCAACAAATGCAGCGTATTGAAGTCAGAGCGATTGGCTGCTTAATTGATGATTTACTGAGCGTGTGTTCTGAAGTTACGAGCGATGCAACACAGTTAACAACACTTGCTCAACAATGTATGAATGAAGATATGAGCCAACGACCAACTCTTAAAGCACTAATAGAAAAACTATAACTTTTATGCGCGACTCTACCTCTGAGTCGTGCTTTACCGCCTTGCTTTGCTACATAGCTATAAAATAAAACTGAATATAAATAAGCCTTGGTCTACTTATATGGCTTTCGTGTCTGGTATGCTTTTATAATATCAGTAACTTTACTGAGCTTTGGTCAAACTAATTCACCCAAAGCTCAGTTGGTTAATAAAATAGCGTTAATCAAGCGTTATTGTAATGACTTCGTTGGCAAATTCGCTATACACCACAAGGTGTTTTTCAGAAATAGTCTCAAAATGAAAGTCTTTCATTGAATAACTTTCCCATGACACATCAGCTTTGATCAAATACTCTTTATCCGCTGATAGGGCCCACAGTTGCCCCGTAGATTGATTAGATGACGCATCACCTACATAAATCAATAAATAGCCTTGTTCACTCACAATAGGAGTTATTTTTTTAGTATTACTTCGTGCATAACTCGCAATTGTGCGCCATGTTTCATTATAAACTCTGATCGGTTGAGTGGTATTTAACCGTGATTGCAACTGCAATTCTGACTGCTCTGTACCAGCCTTACGTAAATATTTAAGCACGGCATATTTTATCGATGCTGTCTCAACAAAATCACCCGCTAGTAAAGTATCTAAGTCGCCGCCAATCCAATCAGGAGTTATTTGTCTTAACGCGGTTAAATCGAATGCAGTACTTGTCTCTACTTGTTCTCGTGTAAATTTAAACTGTTCAATGCCACTGTCTTGGTTTGTAAATAAGAACTGGTTATTACCATTTTGCCAAATAGTAGCATTGCGTACATTATTCAATGAAAACACAGCGTCATCGCGCGCACTTGGTATAACGTCCATTACATTTATAAGCAACTGCTCATCAGTACCAAAACCTAGACCAAATGTGATGTCATCATATTCAAAAAATGGTGTATGACTAAATGTACTGATCTGCTTACTCAATACAGTGCTCCCTCGGATCTGAGCATTTATGATCTGTATATACGATTTTGATGAAACCTCATTATTATCTTCAAGCGCTAGATAAAGGTCTTGATTATTTGCAATAAATTCACTTTTCAAAACCCCATTGTTGATTAGGTTAGATACAGCTTTCCATTTACCACTTTGCCAACTATAAACACCATCAGGAAAAGACGTTAATGCAAATAGTTTACCGCCTGAAATAGCTAAAATTGAAGCGTTAATATCATGGACTTTATAATTACCTAATTGGCCATTATTAAAAGAGGCTGAGTGTAATTTGTATTGCGTAGAGGCGCCTTCAGTAATAAACCAAACTTGCTCATCAAACCATAAATATTCAGATTCAATTAACCGCTCTTTGTCGGGGTTATCAAATAATAATTGCTTTTCTTGTTCACTAAACACCAAATACAATTTACGTTTTTCATACACCACAGTATAAGGACGGCAAGCTACTTTAAACTTAAGATTAGAGGAGTCATCAACTTCACAAATCTGTGGCCCGCCAAGCGCTGTAATTTCAGGCTCAATCATTGTAAGTGGTGGAACCGAGACTGGAGAGTCTTTTAACTGAATACTTTGCTCGCCATAACGAATAGTTACAGGGTATGAATAAGGGGTTGTTTGTGCAAAACTCGCCTGAGAAGATACACATTTAACAGCAAGGTTATAATTCAACGTTGTTGTATTGCTCAGCTGTGTGTCGCACGTGATACTTTCTGGTATAGCTAATAAGGTTGGTTGTACAAATGTTTTTGACGTTGCGCTCAGTTCAATAACCTTGTCTGCAGTAAGCTTCGCTTTGTTATCCATCCATGACACTTCAAGTCCTGCGGCAACACCATTGGCTGTTATTTTGAGCGTAAACGTTTGCTCTGAAATAGCAGGTGGCTTTGTATCTTGACTGTCTCCAGAAGAGCCACCGCATCCACTTGCGGCTAAAATAGATAAGCTCACTAAAAATGATTTAAATTGCAAAATAGAATCCTTGTGTTTAATTAGTTTCAAAAAAGTCGCTACTAATACATATTCCTTCAGTTATCAATTATTACTACTAGTACCTTTTTTAGCAATATATTTTTGGTTATTATCTGTCCATACCAATACTCGATAAAATATGATCACTATCGAAAACACTAAATTGAAAGGATTCCCATATCGCGACTATTTTTGCTTTTTAAACGGAAACAGCTGCTGTTTTAACATCCCAGTTGGTACATAGTCCCCGACTACGCCATAAGCTTCTGGCCATTCTTGTTGGCCTTTTACGGCCGTGCCAAAAACATAATCTAAGAATGAAAAGTGCGCAGCATAATTACGGTCAATGGCCGCTTTATCTGAAGAGTGATGCCAATGATGAAACTGTGGCGTAACCAATAAATATTTCAACCAACCAAATTTCACCCGTACATTGGCATGGTTAAATACCGCCTGAAAACCCACGATTATCACATATAAGCTGATCACTTGCTGCGAAAAACCCAGCACGAAAATAGGCGTAAGTACTAAACTGCGCGTCACTAAAATTTCTAAAATGTGCTGGCGAGAGCCTGCAAGCCAGTCCATTTCTTTTGCACTGTGATGAATACCATGAAAACGCCATAAATAAGGCACTTCATGATAAGCGCGGTGTACAAAGTACTGCATCAAATCAGCGACTAAAATAATTAACAGCACTTGCAATATAAAAGGTAATTGACTGATGTAGCCCTGCACAGTGCTTGACACTGCCCAACCAAAACCATAGTGCACAAAGTGATTAGTCACTAATAACACAAACCCAATAATCAAATGGTTAACAAAAAAGTGGTTTAGATCACCGCGCCATTCACTGCGTAATATCTTTTGTTCTTTGCGGTGCGGTAACAGCTTTTCAATGAGAATAAATATTAAGGTTGAGCCCAATAAATCTAATATAAACCAGTCTAGGCCTATATAGGGGGTGTTATCAGCAAAATCATTCACCTCAACATTAGGGCCGCCAAACGCAATGGCCAGCACAATAAAAAACCACGCAGTTGCACCTAAACGTTTATTTTTGTTACGTACAAAGTTAAGTAACCCCAAACTACCGGCCACGATAAGCGCACCAAACATCAGTTGACGTAAAAATTCGACACTGTAGCTCTTTCTCAGTTCCGGTGTGGTTAAATATTCTGGAAAATGAAAGGCGAGCACGCCTAAACAAGACAGCATAGCTAAAAAGCAGCCGATATAACCGCTAATATTACCTTCACCTATTTGTAGGTGGTTAGTACGAAACAGGTGAGTTTTTAGAGTATTTTTCATTAGTAATTCCTTTTATATCAATCGTGTTAAGTTACTGACCATTTATAGCGACAGATAAATACAGTGATAACAAGGCGTAAATTTTGACATGTAGTTGTTCTACTTGAAAAAATTATAACGCAGTTAGCGCTTTATTTAGCTCG